>JAJXXM010000410.1 GCA_021781095.1 bacterium | reverse complement strand
CGGCACCGCGCCCGGTAACAAAGACGACGCGGATTCCGCGAGCGAGCGCCCGCTCGATCGCCTTGCGTTCGGGCACGGCAACTCGGTCGTCGGCTTGCAACAACGTTCCGTCGAGGTCGAGAGCGATCAAATCGATATGTGCCACGGCCTCATAGCATAACCGCTGCGGTCAATGTGAGGGGTGCGACCATCGGCGGTCGAACTGGCAGATCATCGTGAAATTCCCGCTCTTCGCTCGCCGGCGCTCGCTCGGCTCCCTTTTCGCCCTGGCGACCGCGCTCTGGGTGGGAAGCCTTGGGATCGCGCGGGCCGCCTGCAGCAGCGAGAGCTTCACCGTCGAGGGCACGCCGCTGACGATCCAGCTCTGCCTCGCCTCCCTCACCCTCGACCCCACCGCGGCTTCCCGGGTCGCGCACGTCGAGGCGACGACCTCGACGCCGACGCGCAGCGCCACCGCGCAGCTCGCCCTGCTGCTGCCCGTCGGGAGTGCCCCGGCGCACGCCCCGGCTTCGATCGAGCTCGCTCCAGTGGGCCTGGTGGGGACCCTGCACCTCACCCTCCACGTCGCTCCGACGACGGTGACGATCGACTCCGCCCTGTTGACCCCCGGCGCGGTCATCATCAAGTAAGGCGAAACCGAGTTCGAGGGAAAGGCGTTCCAAAGCATCATGCGGCGACGTTACATCGCGTATAACTCAGCAAAAATCCCCGACGGCTGTCGATAGAGGTTTCTTTTGTCCTGTACGTCCACCATCCCCGACCTGACCGCCCGCGAGCGCGCGCTTCAGGTCGAAGCAGCGATTCCCCCGGGCCTCTTCCGGGTCGAGAACGAGCAAGACCGCATCGCTTGGCGCGTCGCCCCCGAACCCTTTGGGCTCTCGGAGGAGCAGCTCTCGCAGATCGAACGCATCGGTAACGATCTCCTCCGCTTTTATAAAGCGCTCAACACGCTCTATACCCGCAGCGTGCGCGGAACCGCTCCGGCATTCATCGCCGAGTACCTCGATCTCGGGAAACCCGAGCATATCGTCCGTCTCTCTCGGCAAAATCGCTTTAAGAACGATATTCCGGCGGTGATTCGCCCCGATCTCTTGATCACCGAGAGCGGCTTCGTTGCCTCGGAGCTCGACAGCGTTCCCGGCGGCATGGGGTTCGTCGGCGCGATGGCGCATGCGTACTGCTCGGTCGGCCTCGAAAGCGTCGGCGGGCGCGAGGGTATGGCGCGCGGCTTCGCCGAGATCTTCGCCGCGCAGACCGGTAAGGAGCGCCCGAGCGTTGCGGTCGTCGTCTCCGAAGAATCCGGTGATTACCGCGCCGAGATGAGCTGGCTCGCCGCCGATATCGCGCGGTTGGGCATCGCGAATATCTCGGTCGTTCGCCCCGAGCAGATCCTCTTCACCGAGGAAGCGCTCTTCGTGCGCGACGAAACCGGCGGCGAACATCGCATCGACGCGCTCTATCGCAACTTCGAACTCTTCGATCTGCTCAACGTTCCCAAACAAGAATTGATGCTCTACGCGGCGCGCCATCAGCGCGTGAGAATGACCCCGCCGCCGAAGGCGCATTTAGAGGAAAAGCTCTCCTTCGCGCTCCTCCACCATTACGCGCTGCAACGGCTCTGGGTCGGAGAGCTCGGCGAAGAACTCTTTATTCGTCTGCGCTCGCTCTTTCCCGAAACGTGGATTCTCGATCCGCGGCCGCTGCCGCCGCAGGCGGCGATCGTCGGCGTCACGGTCGCCGGCCGCCCTGTCGACGATTTCATGCATCTCGCCGAATTGACGAAAGGCGAGCGCGAATACGTGGTAAAGCCGTCAGGCTTCTCCGAACTCGCGTGGGGATCGCGCGGCGTCAAGGTTGCCAACGATCTCACGCGCGAGGAATGGAGCGAGGCGCTTCGCAGCGCGCTCGCGGCATTTGAGAAAACGCCGCATATTCTCCAGCGCTTTCATAAACCCAAACGCGTACGTCAGAGCTATCTCGACCGCCGGAGCGATGAAATCCGCACCTTCGACGGCCGCGTTCGCCTCTGCCCCTATTACTTCGTTGCCGGCGATGCGGTCCGCGTCGGGGGCATTCTCGCAACGGTCGCCCCCGCCGACAAGCGCTTGATCCACGGCATGACCGACGCCGTTATGGCCTCCTGCGCGCTCGCCCCGGCGGCGGCGACCGCTCCGTAAGGGCGCTCTCGAGCCGGGGAGGGCGCGGCACCGAGCGATTCTGACCAGACGGCGCGGGTCGTTCTGCGCTACGATGGGTGGAGAAAAGGCCGAGCCAATCGCTCGAGGTGATTCGTGAACCAACATGCCGTCGTCGTCGCTCTCTCCGGGGATTTAGATCTTGAGGTTCGCGACGAACTTCAATGGGATCTCGCAGCGTTGATCGAGGCGCCGATCGCCATCGTCGATATGACGGCGGTTACGTTTGCCGACACAACCTTCGTGAACGCCGTTCGCGAGACCGCGCGGATGCGTGCCGCGCGATTCGGGGATGCCACGCGGTTACGGATCGTCGGTGCCTCCGCGATCGTCGCGCGAATGTTCACCATCGGACACCTGCAGTCGCTCGTCGACTTTTTTGGTTCGCTCAACGAGGCCGAGCTCGAGTGGAGACCGGCGACCTTTCCCCGCGTCACGCTCGAAAATAGGCGCGGCCTCTCCGGATAAGCCTAGGCCTTCGCGGCGAGCGCGGCGAGGAACGCATCGATCTCCGCGATGTCGTTGTATCCGTGCGGCGAGAGGCGAATACCGTTCGCACGCCAGGTCGTCACGAACCCTTCGTTCTGCAGCGCTCTTCCGAGCGCGACGCTCTCGCGGCCCGGCATCGCGAACGTGAGGATTCCCGAGGAAGCGAAACTCCCCGGACGCTCCACGACCGACGCACCGAGTTTGCGTACCCCCGCAGCGAGACGCTCGCGCAGCGAAACAACGTGTCGCTCGATACGGGCGATGCCGACCGAGCGAAAGAGGTCGAGCGAACTCGCCAACGAGAGCGCGCCGATAAAATTCGGCGTTCCACCTTCGAAGCGCGAGGCATCGCCGATCCATCCCTGCGACTGATTGTGAAAGTCCCACATATCGGCGACGCTCCGCCATCCCGGCGCGGCGACGCGCAATCGCTCGCGCAACTCCGGCGCAACGTAGAGCATCGCGACGCCCTGCAACGCGCAGAGCCATTTCGCTCCCCCGGCAAAGAGCGCATCGATGCCGGTCGCGGCGACATCGAGATCGAGCGCCCCGAGCCCTTGGATCGCGTCCACGACGATCGAGCACCCGCGGGCGTGAGCGACCGCCGAGAGCCCGGCGAGATCGTGACGCGCGCCGTCGGCATACCCGATCCACGAGATCGCGAGTACGCGCGTCCGTGGCGAGATCTCGCGATCGAGCCGCTCGGGGCTCAACACCGCAGCCGAGCAATCGAGTTCGCGCACCCGCACGCCCTTCGCGCGGAGCGCGCGCCAAGGCCACGCATTGCTCGGAAACTCTTCGGCCGGGAGAAGCACTTCGTCGCCCGGCTGCAGATCGAAGCCCTGGGCGAGCACCGTCGCTCCCTCGCCGGTATTGCGGAGAACGGCGATATCGCTCCCGCGCGCACCGATCGCAGCGGCAACCGACTCCCGATAGCGAGCCATCGAGGCTTCGTAGGGAAAGGTTCCGAGGACGCCGCCGGTTGCATGAGCCTCGACGAATGCGTGCAACGCCTCCGCAGTCGGGGAGGGGAGAACGCCGACGGCGGCGTGGTTGAGATACGTGCGCTCGCGCGTTACCGCGAACAGACGGCGGTCGAGCGGCGGAGCGAGCTCCCCCACGCTATTCGCCGATCATGTCTTTCGTGTGCCACGCGATGTTGCTCGCACGATCGCCGACGCGTTCGACTGCGGTGAGCACGAAGAGATAGCGCGTACCGGAGGTGACCAGCTCGGAGTCGCGCTGCATCTCCTCTTGCAGCAACGCGATGCTGCGCTTGTAGAGCCGGTCGACGTCATCGTCGCGGGCGATGACCTCGGTCGCCAGTTCGGAGTCTCGTTCGGTGTATGCGCGCATCGCGTCGAGCAGCATACCGTGTGCGACGGCGGCGATCCGATCGATCTCCACCTTCTGCGGGCGCAGCGCGGTATCTGCGAGTTTTATCGCATTTTTCGCGATCTCAACGGCGTAATCGCCGACCCGTTCGAGGTCGGTCGCGATCTCCAGCATCGCGGCGATCTCGCGCAGTTCGCCGGCGACCGGCTGCTGGCGCCAGATCAACTCGATGCAGTGCGCCTCGATCTTGCGACGAAGGTCGTCGATGATATCGTCGCCGGCGACGACGCGCGCACCGGTCGCCTCGTCGCGGCGCTCGAGAGCGTCGACGCTCACGCGTATGGCATCGCCGACCAGCGCGCCGAGACGCACGACGTCGAGCCGGGTTCCCTCTAGAGCCTCATGATACGCTGTCCGCACCGATACCGTACTCCCCTTTCTCCTAGGGTGATACCGACGAGAGGACGAAAGCACCTGCGCTCTTTATCTCATTTTAAGGAAGCGAGAGGTTTTCACACGTGTCAAAGATTCGTACGGTCGGCGTCTGCGGCGCCGGGCTCATGGGTAACGGGATCGCGCAAACCGCGGCAAGCGCCGGCTTCGATGTGGTGCTCATGGAGGTCGCCGATGCGCCCTTACAGCGCGGCCTCGCATCGATCGCCAAGTCGCTCGACAAGTTTGTCGAAAAAGGCAAGCTCCCTCAGAGCGAGCGCGACGCGATCGTCGGGCGCATCAAGGGAACGACGGCGATCGCCGATCTCCAGCATTGCGACCTGGTCATCGAAGCGATCGTCGAAAATCCCGAAGCGAAGAAGTCGCTCTTCAAACAGCTCGACGATCTTCTCGCTCCGCACGCCATCATTTGCACGAATACGTCGAGCTTTTGCGTGATCGAACTCGCGGCAACGACGAAACGCCCCAATCGCGTCGCCGGCCTGCATTTTTTCAATCCGGTTCCCATCATGAAACTCGTCGAAGTGGTCCGTACGATCGCGACGACGCAGGACACGATCGACGAACTCTACGCGTTCGCCAAGACGCTCGGCAAGGAACCGATTCTCGCGCAAGATACGCCGGGCTTCGTCGTCAATCGGTTACTCATTCCCTATCTTCTCTACGCCATCCGCTGCTACGAAGGCGGCCTCGCGAGTAAGGAAGATATCGACAAGGGCATGAAACTCGGCTGCGGTTATCCGATGGGCCCGCTCGAACTTCTCGATTTCGTCGGACTCGACACCACCTATTACATCGCTCAAATCATGTTCGACGAGTTCAAGGATCCGATGATGGCCGCGCCGCCGTTGCTCAAACGCATGGTGCTCGCCGGACGGCACGGACGCAAGAGCGGAAAAGGCTTCTACGACTATGAGTAGGGCGTACGCCGAGATTCTCGTCACCGAGGCGGGGCAGATCGCGACCGTCGCGCTCAACCGCCCCAACGTGCTCAACGCGCTCAACGCCTCGTTGCTCGGCGAGCTCTCACGCGCGCTCGCCGAACTCGACGCGCGCCCCGATATTCGTGCGATCGTCCTCACCGGCTCCGGCGAGAAAGCCTTCGCCGCCGGTGCCGATATCGGCGAGCTCAACGCGCTCCCGAACGCCGGAGCCGGCGCCGACAAAGCGCGGGTCGGGCAGGCGATCACGACGCAGATCGAATCGCTCGCAACGCCGGTGATCGCCGCTGTCAACGGCTTCGCGCTCGGCGGCGGCTGCGAGTTGGCGATGGCCTGCGATATTCGCGTCGCCTCGGAGAATGCGAAATTCGGACAGCCGGAGGTCAACCTCGGGCTCATTCCCGGATACGGTGGTTCGCAGCGAAGCACGCGTCTCGTCGGGAAGGGAATGGCGCTCTATCTCTGCCTCACCGGCGAGATCGTCGACGCCGAGGAAGCGCTGCGCATCGGGCTCGTGCAGCGCGTCGTGCCGCTCGCCGGGCTCATGGACGAAGCGTACCGCATCGCTGCGGCGATCGCCGGCAAAGCGCCGCTCGCCATCGCCGCTTGCAAACGCGCGATCCATCGCGCGGGGCATCTCTGGAGCTCG
>JAJXXM010000365.1 GCA_021781095.1 bacterium | reverse complement strand
AGCGATGCTCTACCACGCGAGCCAAGCGCCGGGCGGTTTCAAATTCTCGCATATGCTGCGCTTGGGGCTCTCGTTCACCGGCGGCACCGATATTACGGTCGCCTACGATACCCCGCAGAGCAGCGCCAAAATTCGGGCGGCGATTACGCCGTTGGGGATCGGCGACGCGCGGATCAACACCGTCGGCAGCAGCGGCAAGCGCTTCATCATCGAGACGCAGAAGGCGTACGCCAACGATTCGACGCCGCTCTGGGCGGCACTCGGAACCGTCGCGCCGGTCGATCGCGCCGCCTCGCAGATCGCTTCGGTCGGTCCCTCGCTCGGCAAAGAGTACCTTAGCAGCGCGATTTGGGCGTTGGTGATCGCGCTCTCGATCCAATTCCTCTACATCGCCTTCCGCTTCGGGTGGAACTATATCTTCGGTCTCGTGACCGTCATCGCGCTGGTGCGCGACGCGGCGATGATGATCGGCATCTACGCGCTCGCCGATAAACGCGCCGACGACGCCTTCTTGGCGGCCGTGCTGACCGTTATCGGCTACTCGGTGATGGATACCATCGTCATTCTCGACCGAATTCGAGAGAACACGAAGCTGATGGCCGGGAAGGCCTACGACTATATCGTCAACGAGTCGATCAAGCAGACGATGACGCGTTCGTTCAATACGCTGGCGACGGTGATCATCACGCTCGTCGCGCTCTTAGCGCTCGGCGGAGCGAGCTTGAAGAACTTCGCGTTCGCGCTGCTCGTAGGCATCTGCTCGGGCGGCTACCATTCGATCTTCTATTCGGCTCCGTTGGTGCTGACGTTCCGCAAACGCCAACTCGCCGCTGCGGCAAAACGTCGCGCCGAAGCGACGGCGCTCCGCGCTGCAGGCCCGCGCGCCGCAGCCGAGGCCGCTGCGACCGGCGTCACGCGCGGCGGACAGCCGCGCGAAGATATCGTGGCCGCACGCCGCGAACGGCGCGCCAAACGCAAGGGGACGCGCCCCGAAGCGAGCGGAGCGGCACCGGTGCGCTACAAACGGAAACGCGATGAGAGCAACGTCGCCGTTGCCGAGCCCGATCTTCACGAGTACCACGACGAACGCGTCGAAGAATACGATCCGCTCGACGCGCAGAACGCCGGGCTCGACGAGAGCGCACTCGGCCAGGGGCACGAGGAGATCACGCTCGATCTCGACGCGGCGGAGCGGCCGGCGCACGAGTAACCCGCGCGAGGGGCTGACGGAATCGGAGGCGGCGTTCGAACGCCTCCTCTCCGGGCAGCCGCCTGCCGAGAATGAATTTCTCGACGAACTCTTCGAGCGGAGCGACCGCTATCTAGATCGCGGCCCCTTTGCCGGGATCGAAGACGCGCGCTGCTTTAACACCAAGGTCGTCGGCGTCTCGTTCGAGGGACGCCAGGATACCATCGCGGGCCTGCGCGAGGGCGCCGAGCTCGAACTCCAACGTCGCCCCGATAATCCCTACGATGCCAATGCCGTCGCGGTCCACTTCGGCGCGTTGCCGTTGGGGTTTCTGCGCAAAGAGATCGCCGCGCGGATCGCTCCGAACATCGATAACGGCACGCGCTATCGCGCGCATATTTCGGCGCTCACCGGCGGCGGGCGCGCGGCGGACGGCGGAGAGCGCAACCGCGGCATCAACATCGTGGTGGAGATCGACGACGCCTCGTTGCGTCGGCAGCGCGGCCGCGACGTCGCATCGATCCGCACCGGTTGGGACGGCAATCTCGACCGCATTCGCGCGGCGCTTATCGGCGAGCACCAACCTCACGAAACGCAATCGACGATCGTCGACCGCGTGTTTGCGGGAAAACGCGTGCTCGGCATCATGGGCACCGGGCGCGGAAAATCCTATTGCTTTGCATTCACCGCGACCGCCGAGGCGCTCTCCCACGGGCGCAAGAGCGTCGTGCTCTACCCGTTGCGCGCGCTCTGCAACGACCAGTTTGAAGGGTTTACGCGCAAACTGGAACCCTTGGGGATGCGCCTCTTTCGCGCGAACGGGGCGATTCCGGCGAACGAACGGAGCGATCTCTTCGCCGCGCTGGAGAGCGGCGCGTGGGACATGATTCTCGCAACCCCCGAATTTCTGCGCTACCACGCCGCCCGTTTTTCCGGCGCGAGCAAAATCGATCTGCTCGTCGTCGACGAGACGCACCACGTCGGCAAAGCGCGCCGTCGCTCGGGATATCGCGATATCGCACAGACGCTCGCCGCGGTCGGCGACCCGCAGGTGCTCGCGCTCAGCGCGACGGTCGACGACGAGGGATTCGCCGAGATTCGCGAGGCGTTGCGTATCGAAGAGTGGGCGATCGATGCGACGGTTCGCACCAACCTGCACGTCGTCGACGCGCGCGGAACCACCGACAAGCACGCCTACGTCGCGAAGTTGTTCGGCGACGGCGCGCGCGGCATCATCTACTGCAATTCGCGGAAGGAAGCGACCGAAGTGGCGACGCGGTTGAAAGAACGCTGTCGCGACCGAGTGGCGTTCTATCATGCCGGGGTCCCCACCGAGATGCGCTACGCGATCGAAAACGCGTTTCGCTCCGGCGGCATCGACGTCGTCGTCGCGACGACGGCGTTCGGCGAAGGCATCGATCTCCCCGACGTGCGCGAGGTCGTGCTCTACCATCTCAACTTTAACTTCACCGAATTCAACCAACAGGCGGGGCGCGCGGGGCGCGACGGTGCCGACGCGCGCATTCACTTGCTCTTCGGCCCCGCGGATCGCCGGCTCAACGAGTTTCTGTTGAAACTCGATGCGCCGACGTTGCCGATGTTGCGGGAGATCTATCGCGGCATCAAGCGGCTCGCCGGCGAGGCTCCGCTGCATGCGACGAGCCGGGAGATCGCCGACGCGCTCGACATCGAGGATTGCCGCGAGCGCAGCATCGAGAGTGCGCTCCGCATCTTCGAGGACGAACGGTTGGTCGAACTCGGACGCGACGACGATGGCTCGTACCTGCGGATGTTGCCGGTCGCCGGGAAAATCGAACTCGCCGCCAACGAACGCTTCGCCGAAGGCGAGGCGGAGCGCGAGGCGTTTGCGGAGTTCGCCGAATTCGTCTTAGGCGCGGAGGCGAGCGCGCTCGAACGGCTCATCGACCGCCCGCTCTATCCCGAGCGCATTCCGTTACGTTCGATCGGCCGCAGCTAGCCGGATAGGCGGTTCTCGACCGGCCAGGTTCCGAAGGCCAACACGATGAGGCAGACGAGCGGGCCGACCGTGGGGATCAGGCAGAGCAGGCCGAGAGCGCCGCTATACCCGGCTTTCGCGAAGACGCGCCAAAAAAGCCAAACGAAGAATACGGTGATCGCGACGAAAAAGAGGAAAAACGAAAAGAGAAACCCGCCGGCAAATAAACCGGCGAAAGCGTTAGCGGAGTTGTTGTCCATAAGCCCTCCAACGTTGCAGTCGTAATGGCGAGAACCTACGCCCCGAGGCGCAAGATTCCTCGCCGATCGGGGGAGGGCTAACCGGCGGCGAGGCGCTCCATGCTTTCGGGGGCGCCGACGCCGAGGACGCGCAGTGCGTTCGCGAGCACGTGTTGGGTCGCCGAGGCGAGCGCGAGCCGCGCGAGCCGCTCGTCGCGTTCGTCGCAGAGAATGCGACACTCGCCGTAAAAGGCGTGAAAATCGGCGGCGATATCGCGGGCGAAGCGCGCGAGGCGGTGCGGGCTCAACGTGTTCGCGACCGACTGGAGAACGCGCGGATACTCTTCGATGCGACGCATGAGCGCGATCTCGCTCGCGTGCGCGAGGGGTGCGAGCGTTTCGCCGCGCCGCGCGAGGCGAAGCTCCTCGGCATCGGCATTGCGCAGCACCGAAGCGATGCGGGCGTGACCGTACTGCACGTAATAGACCGGGTTCTCGTTGCTCTGCTCCGTCGCGAGTTGGAGATCGAACGCCAGCGGCGTATCGGTCGCCAACATGGCGAAGAAGAAGCGCGCGGCATCGACGCCGACTTCGTCGAGAATCGCATCGAGCGTGACGATCTCGCCGGCGCGTTTGCTCATGGCGACCTGCTCGCCGCCGCGCGAAAGCGTTACCTGTTGAGCGATCGCCACGTCGAGTTTCCCGGCGTAGCCGAACGCACTCGCGAGGCCGCGCAGGCGTTCGATATAGCCGTGATGGTCGGGGCCGAGGAGATCGATCACGCGATCGGCGCGTTTGAGCTTCTCGTAATGGTAGGCGACGTCGGCGCAGTAATAGGTCGGTTTCCCGTCGCTCTTCACGAGCACGCGGTCCTTGTCGTCGCCGAATTGCGTGGCGCGGAAATAGAGCGCGCCCTCGTTTTCGTAGGTGAGCCCTAACTCGCGGAGCCGTTCGACGCCCGCGCGCACCTTGCCGGTTTCGTGAAGCTCGCGTTCGCTCTGCCAGAGATCGTAGTGAATGCCGAAGCGCTCGACCGTGCGCTGCTGCTCGGCGACGAGCGCATCGCGGCCGCGCGTGCCGAAGAGCGGAAGCCAGATCGATTCGTCGGCATCGTCGTAGCGCGCGCCGAATTCATTCCGTAACCCGGCGGCGATGGGAAGCAGGTAGTCGCCGGGATAGCCTTCTTCCGGAAAGGGAAAGCCGGGATCGACGATCTGCCGGTAGCGCGCGTAGAGCGAACGTGCGAGCGTCTCGACTTGGCCGCCCGCATCGTTGATGATCCATTCGGTGAAGACATCGTAGCCGCAGGCATCGAATGCCGCCGCGAGCGTCGCACCGATGGAGAGCGCGCGCCCTTGCACGACGACGAGCGGCCCGGTTGGGTTCGCACTGCCGAACTCGAGCGAGATACGCGTCCCGTTGCGCGGGAATTCTCCGTAGCGCGCGCCTTCGTGCAACGCGCGTTCGACGACGCGCTGCCAACATTGCGGCGCGAGGCGAAGATTGATAAACCCTGCGGTCGCCTGCGCATCCACGACGAGTGCGGCGATCTCGGGACGCGAGAGGATCGCATCCTCGATCAGCGTCTGCGCGATCTGCTGCGGCGCGCTGCGCGCCGCTTTCGCTAGCCCGAAGGCGACGTTGGTGGCGACATCACCGAACTCCGGGCGCCGCGGCGCTTCGAAGGTGACGTTCGGCACGTCGGCCCCGTATCGCGCGCGCGCGGCATCGCGAATCACGCGATCGATACGAACGAGCGCTTCTTCGGGCGTCGGCATCCGGTCAGTGGTGATAGGGTTCATTCCGTGCAATCTTCGCCGCGCGGTAGAGTTGTTCCAGCACGAGCGCGCGCGCCCACTCGTGCAAAAACGTCAACGGCGAGAGCGACCAGCGAAAAGTCGCACGGTCGAAGAGCGCGGGCGCCGCGCCGTAGGTCCCCGCGATAACGAGCGTCAGACGCGAGATTCCCGTCGTATCGAGCGCCGCAAGCTTCGCCGAGAGCTGCGGGCTCGAGAGCGATTCGCCGGTGCGTTCGAGCAACCAGAGCGGCTCGCTCTCGGGAACGAGGCGGAGGATCCGCTCGGCCTCTTCGGCGATCGCATGCGCCGGGCTGCGCCCATCCGATGCGCGCACTTCGCGGATCTCGCAGGGCATCATCGGCTGAAGGCGCGTCGCAAATTCTTCGCAGAGCGCGGCGATCGGCGCGCTACGAAGTTTACCGACCGCGATGATCCGGAGCCGCATGGGGGCTATCATCGCGCCTTGCGCGTGCGCCGCGCAAGCGCATACCCGGCAGCGCGCCGTTCGATGGCTCCGCCGAGTTCGAGCAGGTTCAGGCGCCCGATCAGTTCGCCGGCGGGGAGGGCGCTCGCAGCGAGAAGCGCCTCAAGGCTCGCTTCACCCGCCGCGAGGAGGGCGAGCACGGCGTCGCTCGGGGGAGCGGGCTCCTCCGGCGCTTCAGGTGGCGGCGCTTGCCGACGGAGTAGCCCCATCGCCTCGACGATATCCGCAGCATCGCGCACCAGCGTCGCGCCGTCGCGGAGCAGCGCGAGGCTCCCGGCACCGCTGCGGCGATCGACGTCGCAGGGGAGCGCGAGGACCGGGATCTCGCCCCCGGCCCAGCTCGCGGTGTTCAGCGCCCCCGAGCGGGCCGGCGCTTCGACGACCAGCACGGCGTCGGCG
>JAJXXM010000066.1 GCA_021781095.1 bacterium | reverse complement strand
AACGCCGGCGACGCCTCCATTCGCAACGACTTGCCATTCGTCGCGCGCGCCCTGTTTATCGATATCGCGAAGTCGCTCGGGGTGCGGGTGCGCCAGCTTCGACCATGCGACCGACGGAAGAAAGAACGCAAAGAGCACGAGTGCTCCGACGAGATGAAAACCGAGCAAGGTCGCGAGCCCGACGAATGCGGCTGCGTTCGTACCGCCGCGCGTGAGCGCGCGCGATTTCATTTTTTTACCGTGAAGAATGTTTCGAAGGCATCGAGCAGGGCGTCGGTCGTCGCCACGTCGGCTACGAGATCGACGTGGAAACCCAACGACCGCGCCGCCTCGGCGGCGATCGGGCCGATCGCTCCGACGATTTTTCCGCGGGCGCTCTCCAGTGCCGCCGCCGCGTCGGAGAATTGGTCGATATATCCGCGCACCGTCGAAGCGCTCGTGAACGCGATCAATTCCGCGCGCGCCGCCTTTTCGGCGAAGTGCGGATCGTGCGCGAAGCGCGTGCGGTACGCCGCAACGTCGTCGACCTGCATCCCCTCGGCAGCGAGCACGCTGGGAAGCACGTCGCGCGCATCTTGGGCTCGATAGAGCAACATGCGGGACTCCGCCCCCGCGCGATCGCGATGGAGAAGCTCGGCCGCGAGTTCTTCGGCGACGTAGGTTGAAGGAACGAGATCTGCGCGCACGCCGTACTCCGCGAGACGCTCCGCAGTCTTCGCGCCGATCGCCGCAACGCGCGCGTGGCCGAAGGCGCGAGCGTCGCGCCCGAGTGCGTGCAACCGCGCGAAACAGGCATCGACGCCGTTGCGCGAGGTGAAGAGGACCCACGCGTAGCCGTCGAGGCGCTCGATCGCATCGTTCGCCGGGGTGGGATCCTCGGGCGCTTCGATCTCGATCGTCGGCGCGAGTATCGGTTCGATGCCGCGTGCGAGCGCGCGCGCCGCAAACTCTTCGGACTGCTCGGCGGGGCGCGTCAACAGCAATCGCTTCCCGAAGAGCGGCGAGCGATCGAACCAGCGTAATTCGTCGCGCAACCGCACGACCTCGCCGACGATGAAAATGGCGGGTGCGGCGAGGCCGGCATTTTTTGCCGCCTCGGCAATCGTCGCTAACGTGCCGGTGACGGTTCGTTGCGACGGGCGCGTGCCGTTTTCGATGACCGCGGCCGGCGTCTCCGCCGCCAGCCCGTGCTCGCAGAGGCGCGTCGCAATTTCGGCGAGATTCCCCATCGCCATGAGTAGGACGAGCGTGCGGTGCGGGTCGGCGAGCTTCGACCAATCCAGCGTATTTTCGGCCTTGGTCGGATCTTCGTGGCCCGTTGCGACCGTGAAGGCAACGTTGCAATCGCGATGCGTGACCGGAATACCGGCGTAGGCCGGGGCGGCGATCGCCGAACTGATACCGGGAACAATTTCGAACGGAATCCCCGCGGCGTGCAGGCGTTGCGCCTCTTCGCCGCCGCGCCCGAAGACGAGCGGATCGCCTCCCTTCAGTCGCACGACGCGTTTGCCTTCGCGCGCGCGCGCGATCATCAGCTCCTCGATCCGTTCCTGCGGCATCGCGTGGTTCCCGCCGCGCTTTCCGACGAAGGTGCGTTCGCAACTCGGCGAGGCGAGCGCGACCACGGCATCGGAAGCGAGTGCGTCGTAGAGCAAGACCTCCGCTTCGCGGAGCGCGCGCGCCGCGTGCAGCGTGAGCAACCCCGGGTCGCCGGGGCCGGCGCCGATGAGACTAACGAAGCCGGCCATTATGCGCGCCGTCGAGCGAAAAAAGTTCGTCGAGCAGGCGCGTGAACGCGAGCGCCTCGCTGCGGTCGCTCCCGGCTTTTTCGCGAATCGTCGTAACCGCCGGGTGCAACAGTTTCGACAGAATCGTCAACGACGAGCCGACGATCAGCATCCGTTCGCGCGGCGTGAGATCGGGCAGGCGCGCGAAGAGCCGTTCGATCTCGGCCGTTCGAATCGCTTCGGCGCGTTCGGTTAAGGCGGCGATCGTCGGCACCGTCGTGCGCGCTTGATACCACGTGCGGAACCGCTCGAGGTATTCGACGATGATCTCTTCGACCTGCGGGATCGCCTGGCGACGGCGCTCCAGCCGATCGTCGACGACCGATTTCAACGCGTCGATATCTAAAAGCGTCACGCCGTCGATATCGGCGATATCGGGATCGCTGTCGCGCGGGACGGCGATATCGAGAATGAGCAGCGGGCGCTCCGGCCGTCGCGACATCGCCTCGGCGACGTCGGCGGTCGTGAGGACGAAGGTGCTCGCTTCGGTGGAACTGATGACGACGTCGGCGGCTTCGAGGATGGAAACGATCTCGCGTAAATCGTGGGCGATTCCCGATCCGAGTTCTCCGACGAGTTCTTGAGCGCGCGTGTGCGTGCGGTTGGCAACCAACAACGTGCCGACGCCGCGGCTCCGCAGGCGCCGTGCGGCGCTACGCCCCATCGCGCCGGCGCCGATGACGGCGGCGCAGCGATCTTCGAGCGAACCCATCCGCGCTTCGATGGAATCCACCGCGGCGGTTGCCACGCTCGCAGATTCTTCGCCGATCGTCGTTTGCGTGCGCGCGGCCTTTCCCGCGTTCAACGCTTCGCGAAAGAGTTTGTGCATGCTGCTGCCGCAGGCGCCCGCGCGTTGCGCGTGCAGATAGGCGCTCTTGACCTGGCCGAGGATCTCCGCTTCGCCGATCAACATCGAATCGAGGCCCGTGGTCACGCGTAGGAGATGTTCGACCGCCTCGCGCCCCAGGTGCGTGTAGAGATACGACTCGAGATCGAAATCGATCGTGCCGTGCCGGAATTGCGTGAGGAACGTTTTAATTTGTTCGGCGCCGCGTTCGAACTCATCGACTTCGGCGTAGATTTCGAGGCGGCCGCAGGTCTGCAACATCACGGCTTCGTTCACCGCATCGTAGGCGTGCAACAGTTGCAGCGCTTCGGTCATGCGCGAAGTTGGGAAGGCGTGGCTCTCGCGCACGCTCACCGGCGCGGTATGGTGCGAGAGCCCGATACAGAGAATCGGCATCGGCGGCTACTCGGCCTCCATCGAGGCGAGCGCCTCGTCGGCTGCGTGCAGCGTCTGCTCGATTTCGTGCGTCGTATGCGCGGTCGAGAGAAAGCCCGCCTCGAATTGCGAGGGAGCGAGATAGACGCCGCGTTCGGCCATCGCGTGGAAAAATGCGGCGTACGCTTTGGTATCCGCGCGCATCGCGCCTTCGAGATCGAAGACGGGTTCGTCGGTAAAGTAGAAACCAAACATCGATCCGGCGTATCCGCCGGTAAACGGGCGCCCGTGCTTGGCAAAGAGTTCGCGCATACCTTCGATAAACAAACGCGCGAGGATCTCCAAACGTTCGTAGAGCGTCCCGTCGTCGCGGACCGCCCGCAACGTCGCCAACCCGGCGGCCATCGCGAGCGGGTTTCCCGAAAGCGTACCCGCGTGAAAGATCTTTCCGTCGGGAGTGAGCTGCGACATAATGTCCGCGCGCCCGCCGAATGCGCCGACCGGTAGGCCGCCGCCGATCACTTTCCCCAGCGTCGTGAGATCGGGGCGAATGCCGAGCCGCTCCTGCGCCCCACCGCGCGCGATGCGAAAGCCGGTCATCACTTCGTCGAAAATCAGCAACGATCCATGCGCGTCGCAGATCGCTCGCAGGCCGGGCAGAAATTCGGGGCGCGGCGCGATGAAGCCCATGTTGCCGACGAACGGCTCGACGATGATCGCCGCGATCTCTTTGCCGCGTTCGGCGAATGCGGCGCGAACCGCTTCGATATCGTTGTACGGCAAGACGATCGTATCGGCGGCGGTACCTGCGGTGACGCCGGGAGAATTGGGAACCCCGAGCGTGAGCGCGCTCGACCCCGCAGCGATAAGAAAGGTGTCGGCGGCGCCGTGATAGCAGCCGGCGAATTTGACGATCTTCGCGCGCCCGGTGACGCCGCGCGCGAGGCGCACCGCGCTCATCGTCGCCTCGGTGCCGCTGGACGTAAAGCGAATGCGCTCGATCGAGGGGAGCATCGATGCGATGGTTTCGGCGAGATCGCTCTCGGCTTCGGTCGGCGTGCCGAACGAGCTGCCGCGCGTCGCCGCCTGCGAGATCGCTTTCACGACGGCGGGATGCGCGTGCCCGAGCAAGAGCGGGCCCCACGACAGGACGTAATCGATATATTGGTTGCCGTCGAGATCGAAAATATGCGGGCCCGCTCCGCGTTGCATGAAGATCGGGTTTCCGCCGACGGATTTAAACGCGCGGACCGATGAATTGACGCCTCCGGCAATCGTATTGCGCGCTCGCGCGAATGCCGATATCGAACGTTCGTAACTCATCGTGAAGGGTACCGTTCCTGCAATTGCGACCAGTCTGCTTCGGTGTTGACGTTGAGAAAAAGCGCCTCTGGAAACTCGACATACGCGACGCGCATGCTTCCGAGTAACGCTCGAGGCCCCTCATTCGCGTTCGACGTCGCCGCGGCCCGCAATGCGGCGCGCCGATCGTAGAGCGCGCAGAGCGGCTCGATCCCGCCGCGGTGCCGCGGAACTACCGCTTCGACGCCCGGCGCTCGCCCGGCGAGGAGCCCCGCGGGGACCTCGCGCGTGAGGAGCGGCAGATCGGCGGCGAGCACGAGCACCCAGGGGCTCTCGATCGTGGCGAAGGCGTCGACGAGTGCCGGCAGCGGGCCCCCGCCGGGGCGTCGATCGGCGAGAAACGGTACGTCGTAGCTCATCGACGTCGCGCGCTGCTCGTCGCGCCCGAGCAGGACGAGGGGCCCGAGCGAGCGCCCGAATGCAACGGCGCGCTCCAGCAGGCTGCGGTCGCCGAGCGGGCGTTCGAGTTTATCGGGTAACCGTCGCGCTTCACCGCCCGAGAGCAACGCGACCGTGAAATCAGCGGCCTCGACCATGGCGACGCGCGTAGTCGGCGGCAAAATACGTGATGATGATATCTGCGCCCGCGCGCGTGAACGAGGCCATCAGTTCGTCGATAGTGCGCTCGCGCTCGAGCCAACCGCGTTCGAAAGCCGCCTCCATCATCGCGTACTCTCCGCTCACATTATAGACCGCGATCGGCGTGTCGAAGCGCTCGCGTGCGCTGCGAACGATGTCGAGATACGCGAGTGCCGGCTTGACCATGACGATGTCGGCGCCTTCTTCGATATCGAGCGCGATTTCGCGCATCGCCTCGCGCGCATTCGCCGGATCCATTTGATAACCGCGCCGGTCGCCGAATTGCGGCGTCGAACCCGCCGCCTCGCGAAATGGCCCGTAAAACGCCGAGGAATACTTCGCGCTGTAGGCCATAATGCCGACTTGCGTGTAACCGTCGTCGTCGAGCGAGCGACGGATCGCGCCGACGCGCCCGTCCATCATATCCGAGGGCGCGACGATATCGACGCCCGCGCGCGCGTACGAGCGCGCGACGGTGGCGAGCAGCGCGACGGTGTCGTCGTTTCGCACGTCACCGTTCTCGTCGAGCAAGCCGCAGTGCCCGTGATCGGTGTATTCGCAGTTGCAGAGATCGGCAATCGTCAGCATTTCGGGAAGCGCGGCTTTGATCGCGGCGATCGCGCGCTGCACGATCCCGTCGTCGGCGGCGTTACGCGACGCGACGGCATCTTTGTGCGCGGGGATGCCGAACAGCAAGACGGCGTTCACGCCCAATGCGTGGAGGCGTTTCGATTCTTCGACGCATTGCGCGAGCGTGTAACGGACGACGCCGGGCATCGAGGATATCGGGCCGGCATCGGCGTCACGCTCGACGACGAAGAGCGGCGCGACCAGCGCGTCGACCGGCGTCCGATGTTCGCGGACGAGGCCGCGCAGGGCGGGAGTGCGGCGCAGGCGCCGCGGGCGATGAAGCATACCGTTAGGGTGAGGCGAGCAGGCTCACAATGCAAGCGGTAAAGGCGTCGATCTCCGGAATCGGCGCGACCGCATCGGGAGGGAGCCCGGCGCGCTCGATCGCGCTCGCGGATTCGGGGCCCATCGCGACGACGAGCGGGCGTACGCCGTGTTCCCTCCACAGGGCAAGCCAAGGCCCCGCAACCGTTGCGGCGCCCAGGGAGGGGATCGCG
>JAJXXM010000242.1 GCA_021781095.1 bacterium | reverse complement strand
GCGCGTAATCGGCGGCGATGCGACGAAGGGTCGCCCGCTTGGAGCGCCCGACGGCCGCGAGCGCCGAGCCAAAATCGGAGCTTTCACGTCGCTTCACTTCTACGACAACCAAAGTGCTCCCATCCAAGAAGAGCAGGTCGATCTCGCCCCCGGGCAAGCGGAGGTTGCGGGCGAGCAGGCGGTAGCCGACCTTGCCGAGCAGTTCCTCGGCGCGCTGCTCGCCCTCGCGGCCGATCGCCTGCCTTCTTCGGCTCATGGGGTTCCCAGCGCCTCGGCGACCGGGGCGAAGCTGCGGCGGTGGAACGGCGAGGGGCCGTAGCGGCGCAGCGCCGCGAGGTGCTCCGGCGTGCCGTAGCCCTTGTGGCGCGCGAAGCCATAGCGGGGGTCGAGTGCGTCGAGTTCGCGCAGCAGGGCGTCACGATGCTCCTTGGCGAGGATCGAGGCGGCGGCGATTGCGGTGCAGCGCCCGTCGCCGCCGACGATCGATTCGACGGGAAGCCCGAGCCCGGGGAGCGGCATCGCATCGACGAGCACGATCTCTGGGCGAAGCCCCGCCGCTTCCAGGGCGCGGCGCATCGCGAGTTGGGTCGCACGGTAGATGTTCAGCGCGTCGATCTCCGCCGGCTCGGCGACGCCGATGCCGCACGCGGCAGCATGGCGGCGAATCTCGAGCGCGAGTTCGGCGCGACGCTTGGGCGTGAGTCGCTTCGAATCGTCGATGCCGCTGACCGGCAGCAGGGCCGTCAGCACCGTGCAGGCCGCGACGACCGGGCCCGCGAGTGGGCCCCGCCCCGCCTCATCGATCCCCGCGACGATGGTGAACCCGCTGCGGCGGAGTTCGATCTCGCGCGCTGCGAGTTCGAGATCGCGGCTCACGCGGGCTCCGCCGAAGGGCGCTCGAGCGAGATGCGGCCGAAGGCGCCATCGTTGAAGCGACTGATATACGAACGCGCGGCGTTGTGAAGATCGAACTCGCCGCCTTTGCGCGCGAACCCACCCTTCCGCGCGAAATTCTCGAGCGTGGGAACGCCTTCGAGTGCGAGCCGTGCGGCCCACGCGGTAAAGCGTTCGACGATCTCCTCGGGATCGTAGCGTTCGACGGGAACGCCGCCGCAGAGTGCGAGGTGCCATTGGGCGTCGGCATTGGGGATCTTCGGCACGAGGATTCCCGGCGTGTCCATCAGCTCGACGTTCGGGGCGAGGCGGAACCACTGCAACGAACGCGTGATGCCGGCGCGATTTTGTACGCGAGCGGCGGCGCGGCCGAGCAGGGCATTGAGCGCGGTGGATTTCCCCGAGTTCGGAATACCCACGATCATCGCGCGCGTCGTGCCGCGAACGCTTTCGGCGAAACGGACGATCTCGTCGCGGACGAAGGTGCAATCGCGGCGACTCCCGGCGTTGAAGGCGACTGCGTGCAGCCCTCGCTCGCGATAGCGCTCGAGCCATTCTTGCGTGATCGCCGGATTTGCGAGGTCGGCGCGCGAGAGCAGCACCATGCGCGGTTTCCCCGCGAGGACGCGCGCGAGATCGGGGTTCGCCCCGCTGAAGGCGACGCGCGCGTCGACCACCTCGATGGCGAGATCGACGAGCGCGAGGCGCTCGCCGATTCCACGCATGGCCTTGACCATGTGCCCCGGATACCATTGAACGACGCGGTCGAGCGGATCGCTCATAACGGCCCGAATCGGGCGAAGGGCCAAAGAATCCACCAAGCGCGGCCGATCACGCGCGACTCCGCGACCGGGCCGAAGAAGCGCGAATCCTCGCTATGCGGCCGGTCGTCGCCGAGCACGAAGAGCTTGCCGGGCGGGACGACGAGCGTCGGCATGGAGCGAGTGTCGTGGAGATGGACGTAGGGCTCATGTATGCGAACACCGTTCACGAAAACGACGCCGTTGTCAATGCCGATACGGTCGCCGGGGAGCGCGATCACGCGCTTGATGTAGGTTTCGCGGCGCGAGAGATCGAGCGAAAAGGCAACGATCTCGCCGCGCTGCGGAGGGGTGAAATCTTGGCTGAGGCTCTCGGTCACGACGATCGCACCGCTTGGAATTGTTGGGGCCATCGAGGCGCCGTCGACCTGGGGAATACGAACGAAGATCGTCGCGAGAACGATGGCGAGTAGAACGATCGACTCGCCGAGAAAGATCGCCGCTCGGCCCAAGCGTTCCCACACGGGAAAAGAGACTTTTACCCCGGGAGAATTCTTGCCTGCGAGAACGGCCAGAAGATCAGGACGGCGCGCCCGGTGAAGGAGGCGGGCTTCCCGGCCCGCGGGCCGCTGTAGAAGCGTCCGCTATCCTGGGCGAAGCCCCAGATGTGCGAGTCTTCGGAATCGTTGCGGTTATCCCCGAGCATGAGGTAGCAATGCGGCGGAATGCGGTTGGGCGCGAGCCAGTCTTTGCGCGGCGGAATATTTGCTTGTGCCGGGTCGAGCGCTTGCCAGCCGAAACCGTCGTTGACGTAGATATCGTAGTTACGAATTTGCAACGAATAATCGGGAGGTTGCGCGATGTACGGCTCCTTGAGCGCGACGCCGTTTCGAAAAACGGTGCCGCCCTTAATTTCGATCGTGTCGCCGGGGCTGCCGATCACGCGCTTGATGAAATCGTCGGGACTCGGTAACGGGGGCGGGAAGACCGCAATGTCGCCATCGTGCGGTGGATGGAAGCGATACTCGAATTTATCGACGACGAGAAGGTCGCCGATCTGCAGCGTCGGCAGCATCGAACCCGACGGAATATAATACGTGCGACCGATGAACGAAGTGACGAACCACGCGGCCGCGCCGGCGAAAATAAAGACGTCGAGATACTCGCGCGCGATCGTGCGGCTCCTCCCGCTCGTTCCCGCAATGACGGGGCGAAGCGAGAAAATTACGCGCACGACGATGAGGACCAGGACGGCAATAACGATTAACTGCGGAGTGATCATGCGTCTTTCATTCGAGGCTGAAGAGTGCGATGTGCGATAGCGGCCACACGACGGCCATGGCTTGCCCGACGACGTGCCCGCGGAGCTTCAGAAAGCCCCAAAGGTGCGAATCGTCGGAGTAATTTCGATTGTCGCCGAGGACGAGCGCGTACCCATTCGGCACGCGGTCCTCGCTCGCCCACTGCGAACGAGGGGGAATGCTCGCCACGTTCCCTGCCAAGGGCTCGCCGTCGAGCAGGAGGGAGAAACCCGAGATCGCGAGGTCGTACGCCGGTGGATTGGCGAGATACGGCTCGGGAATCGCGCGCCCGTTTCGTTCGGCGACGCCGTCGACGAGCGAGAACGTGTCGCCGGAGCGAGCGACGACTCGCTTGACGAAATCGGTTTTCGCAACCGTGCTCGGCGGGCGAAAGACGACGATGCTGCCGTTGGGAGGCGCGAGGCCCAGCAGCGTCGGCAACCGATCGACGAGGATCACGTCGCCGACGCGCAACGTGGGTTCCATCGATATCGACGGAACCACGAAGATGCGGATCGTGAACGGCGTCAGAAATAGCGCGAGCAAACCCGCGACGAGCGCGATCTCGCCGTACATACGAAGCGAGCGTCGCCGAAACGGCAACGCTCGCAAAAGGAGGGCGACGAGCAACGCTATGAGGGCAAAAAACGCAAGCAGCGTCGCGGCCCTATCGAGCGGTCTTTCTTTCTTTGATGCGCGCGGCTTTGCCGACGAGATCGCTGAGATAATAGAGACGGCTGCGGCGGACGATGCCGCGCTTGCTGATCTCGATTTTCTCGACGCGCGGGCTGTGCAGCAAGAACGTCTTTTCGACGCCGACGCCGTGGGCGACGCGGCGAACGACGATGCATTCGCCGAGGCCGCCGCTCTTCCGAGCGGTGACGACGCCTTCAAACATCTGCGTGCGCTCCTTGCCGCCTTCAACGACCTTGGAGAAAACCTTTACCGTGTCGCCCGAGCGCATGTCGGGGACCGTCGGTTTGAGCTGTTCGCGTTCGAGGGTATCGATGAC
This sequence comes from bacterium, assembly GCA_021781095.1. The sequence continues at coordinate 20,597 of JAJXXM010000242.1, read as the reverse complement.
GTTCATGGCATCCTGTCCGTAACAATAGAGCGGCGCACTCGTGCGCCGAGACAACCCCCGGACTATATCACGGGCTCACTCCCCCTGCAACTCCGGACGGCGCTCTCGGGTGCGGCGGCGGGATTCCTCGCGCCGCCACTCGGCGATCCGGGCGTGATCCCCCGAGAGCAGGACCTCGGGAACGTCGACCCCGCGGAAGCGGGCGGGGCGCGTGTAGCTCGGGTAGTCGAGCAGATCCTCCGAGAAGGATTCTTGCTCGCGCGACTCCTCCCGTAGCGCTCCCTCGATGAGCCGAACGGTCGCGTCGATTGCGGCGAGCGCCGGCAACTCGCCGCCGGTCAGCACGAAATCGCCGAGCGAGAACTCCTCGAGGGGATAGAGGGCGCCGAGGCGTTCGTCGATGCCCTCGTAGTGCCCGCAGATGAAGACGAGCCGACGATAGCCCACAAAGCGCCTGGCGGTGCCCTGGGTGAAGCGGGCGCCGCTCGGCGAGGGTAGGAGCAGCAGACGCTCTTCGGCGCTCTCCTGGGCTCCGGCAAGGATCGCATCGAGAGAGCGAGCGATGGGGGCGAGCCGCATCACCATTCCGGCACCCCCGCCGAAGGGGGCGTCGTCGGCGCGTTCGCGCCCCTCGAGGGCGTCGAGCAAGTGGTGATAGCGAATCTCGACGAGCCCCGCCTCGACCGCGCGGCCGATAATAGAGAGGCCGACGTAGGGTGCGAAGACCTCCGGAAAGAGCGTGATGACGTCGATGGCGAGCACCTCGCCTCTTTCGGCACGAGAGGTGCGGCGGCATCTACGCGCAAAGTGCGCCGCGTATGCCCGAAGCGCAGGACCAACTTCCAATCTCCGACGAGCTCTTCACACTCATGCGCGGCGCTGCCGCTCATGCCAAGCGGATGGGCGAACGATTCGTGAGCTCCTACGCCCTGTTACTCGCGCTGATGGACGACCCGGTGGTCGGTGCCGCGCTCGCGGATGTGATCGATCGTGCGAAGCTCGACGGGCTCTTCGAAGTACGGAAAGCCGAACGCGCGCGCGCGCTCGCCGCTGCCGCCGAGGCGAATCAAGCGACGTTCGGCGAGGGCATGCGCGCGACCAAGCGGGAGGACGCACTCGAAGATCCGCGCGGAGTCGCCGACCCGGTCGCCGAGCCCGCGAGCAGTCGCGGCGAGCCGCCGCCGATGCAACGATACGATACGCTGGCCTTCACCTGCGGAGAGGGCGACGAACGCATCTGGCTCAGCCACGAAGCGTTCGCGATTTTCACCGAAGGTGCGCGTCGCGCCGACGGGCGCCTGATGCCGCAGCATATCGGGATCGGGTTCGCCGCCGAGGCGGTACGCTCGCCGGGCGTGCTCGCGCAGTTGCGCGTCGAGCCCGGGAAAGTGACCGACGCGCTCTTTAAGTTGTAGTTCTTTCCACCGTCGTGATGTCGCGAATGTAATCGAATAACTGCGGCAACGAGATGCGCTCGAGCCCTTCGCCCTCGGGGGGAAGCGTCTCGTCTGCGCCCTCTTCGCGCAGGTAGACGCGGGTTTCGAAATCTCCGTTTTCGCAGACGAACGAGACCGCGAAATTGCGATCGGGGGCTTCGTCGTAAATGCGCATCGCCTGCGGGTTGATGATCTCGATCGATCGTTCGTGTTTGCGCGCGTCGAAGATGAGGATCTGCAAGTGTTCGCGGTTGCTCACTTCGATCGCCCCGACCGTAAAAGTGTCCTTGGCGGAGAAAAATTCGTGCTCTCGCCGGCTCCGGCTGCTGATCTCGTAGAACACGCGGCGGCGCACGAAGCGGTTGAGAACCTTGCGTAAGGTGCCCAGCGAAGCGAGCGTCTCCTCGCGGTTGCCGCGCGTGTAAATAATCTTCACGGTATTGGAGTCGCTTGCTTGCACGGGTCGTGGGAGGAGGCCTGCCGAATCATCCCCGGGAGATGTTTTCCGTTCCCGATATCGCGGTCATCAGCGTGCTGGCCCTCCTGCTTTTCGGTCCCGACAAACTTCCCGGCATGATGCGTCAGTTCGGGAAGGTGACGCGCGACCTCCAGAATGCTTCGGCGAATTTCGTCGCGGAGATGGAGCGGGCTGCCGATGCCGCACAGGAGCAGGCTCCGCCCGCGCCGCCGAGCCCGGCGCCGGCGGCGCTACCGCACGAAGAGCCCGCGGCTCCTAAAGATTAAAGTTCTGCCGGAGATCGTTGATGCGCGCGCTGACGACGGTGCGGACCTGGTCGTGCAGGCGGTCGCGCTGCTCGTCGGGCAGGCGACGGTAGATCACGTAACCGACTGCTGAGAGCACCCCGCCGAGCACGCCGACGAGCAACGCCTTCCCAAGCTCGTTATCGTCGGGTTGGTTCGATGGAGTATCAGGGTGTTGATGCAATGAATCGGTCATGACGTACCCTTTCTAACGGACATCGCTTCACTACTGCCCGATGGACGATTCAGTTTCGCGGCGCACGGTGACGGCATCGGGATACTGCCCGGCGATCGCGGAGCAGGCGAGCAGCGCGGTGCTCAGGATCGCCAGCACGTCTTCGCGCTCGCGCTCCTCGGGAGCGATGGTGAGCTCCATATCCCCGCTCTGCTGTCGAACCACGAGCTTCGCCGCGGCGTGTTGCTCGAGCCCGAGCCGGGCCGCCTGGAGAATCGCCGAGATCGCCGCGCAGACGATATCCTCGCCGTGCTCGGCGAGCTCGGTATGTCCCTCGGCAACGAACGAGGACAGCCGGTGCCGGCTGTCCTCGTAAAACGTAACGCGGAGCACGCCGCTCCTACGCGAGGTTGATCTTGGTGATCTTTACCTCGGCAAAGCGCTGGCGGTGGCCGATCAGCTTACGGACGCGCTTCTTCGGTTTGTAGCGGAAGACGAGAATCTTCTTGTCTTTCGCCTGGCGAAGCACCGTGCCGACCACGCTCGCACCGCTGAGCACCGGGGTGCCGATCTTGACGTCGGCGCCGGAACCGGCGAGCACGACGCGATCGAAGGTGACATCCGCACCTACTTCGGTTTCGATGAGATCCGTGCGAATAATATCGCCTTCAGCGACGCGGTATTGCTTCCCGCCGCTCTCGATAACTGCGTACATAACTATGGGACTTTACCGGAACCGGTGAGCCCTGTCAACGACTCCCCAGGGGGTTGACGGGAGCCAGGCGGTTCTGTATAACTAGACTAGTCTAGAAAACAAACTAATCTGAAACGGAGAAATTGGGATGATCGAAGGTTCCGAGGCTCGCGAGCACCTGGCGATGGTCGACCGTATCGTCGAGCGCACATCAACCCGTCTCAATGTCGGGGCGGAGTACTTTATCGTGTGGGGGCTCGTCTCGGCGATCATGTCGCTGAGCTGGCAGCTCATCAGCGACCATCGGGCTCCCGTGGCCAGCATCTGGATCGGCTGGATCGCCGCGGCATTCGCCGTCGGCTTTTCGATCTGGCGGGGACGGAGCGCCCGGGAGCAGCGCGTGACCTTTTTGGATCGCGAATTCCTCGCCGTCCTCAAGGTCGCGATGGGGGTCACCTTCTTTACCTTCATCATCGAGATCTTCGGCCCGAATCTCTTCGGCGCGATCGGGCTAGGGGCGATCTGGACCTTCGCGGCGAGCATCGTGCTCTTCTATATCGCCGCGCATGGGAATCGCCGCGCGCGCGGCGGCGGCATCATCTTGCTGCTCTCGCTGTTGATTGCCAACCTTCGGCCCGAGTATGCCGGCTACACGCTCTCCGCGGGAATGCTCGTCGGCTACGCCGGTTTCGGCGCCGTTGAAATGCTCGCGGTATCGCGCGCGCACGAGTAATGGACGATCTCTTGCTCTCTAAGATTCGTCTCGCAATCGTCGCGGAGTTGCTCGGCTCGACATGGGCGAGTTTCAGCGAGCTGCAAAAATCGGTCGGCACGACCAACGGCAACCTCAGCGCGCATCTCGGGAAACTCGTCGAGAGCGGCTACGTCGAGGAAGAGAAGAGTTTCGTGGATCGGCGCCCGCACTCACGCTATCGCCTTACCCCGCTCGGACGCGAGCGGATGATCGCCCACGTTCGTTCGTTACAATCACTTCTGGAAAAGGGATCGCAATCATGAAACATCTCATCGCACTCGTCGTGTTCATTTCGATGAACGTCCTCGCAGCATTCATCGCGTCGGCGGCGCCGCGCGCCGCTCGCGCCGCGCTTCCCGCCGGCTGCAGCGACGTTCGCGCTCCATTTGTCGGTACGATCTGCGTGCCCGCGACGCCGGGGCGGCACCCGGCGGTGCTGTTGCTCGGCGGATCCGAGGGCGGAAACTCGACGATGCCGCAGATCGCGCCGTTCTTTGCCGCGCACGGCTACGTCGCGGTGACGGTAGCGTATTTCGGGCTGCCCGGGCTCCCGAAGCATCTCGTCGACGTGCCGGTGGAGACGATCGGCCGCGCGTTGCGCGCCGTCGCCGCGCGTAACGATGTCAATCCCGCGGAGATCGGCATTTTCGGCGGCTCGAAGGGCGGGGAGCTCGCGCTGCTCGCGGCATCGACGTATCCCGGCATCAAAGCCGTCGTCGCCGACGTTCCCTCGCCGGTCGCCTTCATGGGGCTCGGCGCGAATAATATTCCCACGGGTTGCTCGTGGAGCTATCGCGGCAAAGCGTTGCCGTGCGTTCCCGTCTCGCCGGCGGCGAGCGCCGCGATCGGCATCCAGTTTCAACGAGGCGAGCCGCTCGATCTGCGCCAGCTCTACGATCTCTCGCTCGCAGCCGATCCCGCGCAGGTACGGAAATCGTTCTTTCATCTGGGGCGTATCGATGGCCCGGTGCTCTGCCTCGCGGGCGCCGACGATCGGATGTGGAACTCGCCGCGTCAGTGCGCGATGGCGATGCGATATCTAAAAGCGCATCACCATCACTACGCCGATCGCAGCATCGTCTACCCGCATGCCGGACATCTCTTCCTCTTCGCGATGAATGGACCGCAATCGGCGGTCGTCTCCGCTCGCCTCGGCGGGCTGGTGATGAATTTCGGCGGGACCAAAGTCGGTGACGCGGCCGCAGCACAGCGAGCGTGGACATCGATCTGGCGCTTTCTCGCACGAGCGTTGCCGGCGACGGGGAGCGCGCGATGAGCGCCGACGACGTCGTGCGCTTCGATGCGGTCGGCAAGCGCTATGGGTCAGTCGTTGCGCTCGAGGGAGTCGATCTGCGCATCCCCCGCGGTCAGAACGTCGCGATTCTCGGTCCGAACGGCGCCGGAAAGACGACCGCGATCTCCCTCCTGCTCGGCCTGCGCCGCCCGAGCGCGGGCGCGCTATCGGTCTTCGGGCGCTCTCCGCGCGAACCCGGGGTGCGCGCGCGAATCGGATCGATGCTGCAGAGTTCGGGCCTCCCCGAGTATCTGCGCGTCGACGAAGCGCTCGCACTCTTCCGCACCTACTATCCCGCTCCGTTAGCGGTCGATGCGCTGCTCGATCTCGCCGGCATCGCCGAGTGCTCGCGCACGCGCATCGCTCGGCTCTCCGGCGGACAGCTCCAGCGTCTCTATTTCGCGCTCGCCCTCTGCGGTAATCCCGAGCTCGTGGTGCTCGACGAACCGACGGTTGGGCTCGACGTAGAGGCGCGCCGAGCGCTGCTCGCGACGATCGCCGGTATCTCGAAGAGCGGGCGCACCGTGCTGATGAGCACGCACTATCTCGAAGAGGCCGATGCCGTCGCCGACCGCGTGTTGGTCATCGACCGCGGGCATATCATCGCCGACGGAACCCCGAGCGAGGTCAAGGCGCGCGTCGCTCGCAAGCGCGTGAGTTTTACCGCATCGGAGCCGCTGGAGGATCGCGGCTTCGCGCGCAACGGCGACCGCTACGAGATTCTCACCGAGTCACCCGAGGCGCTGCTGCGCGAGTTGTTCGCGCGCGACCTCAGTATTGAAAATCTGCACGTGACCGGCGCGACGCTGGAAGAGGCCTTCCTCGCGTTGACCGGAGGGGAGAACAAACATGTCGCTTGAAATCGCGCCGTTCGCGCCGATGTTGCGAGCCCAAACCAAGGTCGAGTTCATTCGCTTGCTCCGAAATCCATGGTTCTCGATCGCTTCGATTGCATTTCCGGTCATGTTCTATGCGTTTTTCGGCCTGACGCAGGCGAACGAGCCCTACATGAACGCGACGGTCGGCCTCTATTTGCTCGCATCGTTCGGGGCCTACGCGGTCATGACGATCGCCCTCTTCTCGTTCGGCGCGAGCGTCGCCGCCGAGCGCGGCAGCGGCAACACCCGACTGATGCGCGCCGCGCCGTTGCGGCCGTTCGCCTACTTCGCCGGAAAATTCATCGCCTCGATGGCGTTCGGTGGGATCGCGGTGCTGCTCTTAGTGCTCTTCGCGCGTCTCGCCGGCGGCGTCAGCATGCCGCTGCCGATGCTCGGGCTGCTGCTCGCGCGGCTTCTCTTGGGAAGCCTTCCCTTTATTGCCCTTGGCTTCGCGATCGGCTACCTGGTGGGGCTCAACGCGGCGGTCGCCGTGCTCAACCTCATCACGCTGCCGCTTGCATTCGCCTCGGGCATGTTGGTGCCGCTCGCACAGTTGCCGTCATTCGTGCAGAGCATTGCGCCCTATCTCCCGACCTATCACTTCGCGCAACTCGCGTGGGGCGCGCTCGGTGCGACGAGCGAAGCGTGGCCGCTCGCCGCACTCTGGTTGGCTGGCTATAGTGTGGCGTTCATCGGGATCGCGCTGCGGGCGTACTATCGCGAGGAACGCAAGGAATTCGCATAGGATTCGGGGCGAAGCGAGGACTACGAACGCCGCTTCGATCCGGGGTGTTCGTACAGGCTCTTGCGCAGGGCCGGCAAGTGCGGATTCTTCCACACGCGCCCGCTCGCGAATTTCACCTGGAGCGGCACGCAGCGCGCGAGCCCCGTTCCCAACGGAAAGACGTTCGGGCTGATTCCGAATTCGTGCCGAATTTCCGCGCCGGGTGAGAACGTCCCGACATCGCGTACTTCCGCGACCAGCGTTCCCTTTGCGACGAGACCGAATTCGATCTCCGTCATGACGTCCTTGGTTTGGTTGGTGTACGCGATCGCGAGGGTCGGCCCGCTATGAACCGGCGGTTGATAGTAGCGATAGCCGTAGATATCGGGCCAATAATACGGCATGACGGGGTAATACGCCGGTACGAAACCCGGCACGAGAAGGTGCCCGCGCGTCGGTTCGCACGAGGTGACGTGCAGAAGATGCGGCGGTGCGGTCGGCTGGGCGACGAGCGGTGCGATGCCGAGGAGGCCGAGCCACGTCGCCAACGCAACCGCTGAGATCGATGCTTTCATCGGGAGTCCTTCCTGCCCCGGACCCCGGAACGGGCGTCTACGCAGGGCGAGAGCACGCAGACACGTCCGTCGGCGAGGCTCGGCCGATCGGCCGATTGGCTTACCGCTCGCGCATCTCTAGAAATGGCGATGTACGTCCCCGGAAATGGTCGCGATCGATTTTGAAGGCGTCATCGCTCCCAAGTATGGCATCGTTCGAAGAAGGACCGTCGAAGGCAGAGCCCTCTGGGAGAGGTGCAAGCCGAGGGTGGGCGGCCGACGTCGATCGATTCTGGTGCTGGCGGAAGAGCCCTAATACAGATTGCGCGTTGGTGTTCGACTGCGCGAGTACCGAGGTCCCGACCTGGACGAGTACCTGCAGCTTCGTAAACTGCGTCGTTGCCTGGCCGACATTGAGATCGCGAATCGAGGATTCCGAGGCCTGCAGGTTAACGGCGGCGACGTTATCGTTATTCGCGTCCTCGTTTAGGCGCACGACGACCGCCCCGAGCAGTGCTTGCTGGTTGAGAATCGTGTTGAGCGCCTGGTCGATTTGCCCGATTGCATCCTCGGAGCCGATCGAGGGATTATTCGCCGCCGAGATCGCGAGGTTGATATTCGAGATGCGTAGCGTCTGCGTGTTGGTCGCTTGAATGCCAATCTGGATGGTATCGCCTTCGTTCGCCCCGGATTGGAAGTTAAAGGCGGGGTTATTGGGGTTCGTTAACGCGGCGACGTTCTGTCCGATTTTGATAAAGGCGGTGGTCCCGACATCGAGCGCGCCAAAATTCCCGGTGGTCACGCTCAGATTATCGAAATCGTTATTCGTCGAACCCGAACCGAAGAGCGTCGAGTCGACCGAAACGGCTCCGGTGGCGCTATTGATGAACGTCTCCTGGACCGCAATCGAGACGCCGGTGTTGATAACCTGAAGTTCGATCGAACCGTCCAGCGTCGCGTACGTGCCCCCGGCGACCGCCGCATAGGTGCTCACCGCGCCGACGGTGGTGTTGAAATTGGCGTTTGCGGCCGTAACGCCGGCGACGAGGAAGTTTGGATCGATCGTCGTGCCCGACGTTCCCGAACCCGCCGGTGCGGAGACCAAATTGAGGCCGACGTTCGTGAATTGACTATTGCCGCCGGTTTGAATGTTGTTAAACGCGAGCGTCACCGTTCCGGCGGCATTCGCCACAAACGTGTTGGTCGTGAGTGCGGTATATGAGTTTGTGAGAAAGAGGCCGGCGCCGGAGGTGATATCGGTTCCATTGGCAAGAACTTGGACGTGCGCCGACCCGGGCGTGCCGGTCGCCGCCGCGTAGCCGACGGAATAGGTTGCCCCGGCGATGAGCCCCGTAATCGTCGTTTGAGCGCTCGCACCCGAGGTGAAGCCTCCGAGCGCCTGCGATCCCGCGGGGACGGTCGGGTCGACGCCGTCGTTCCCGTTTATAAGAACGAACCCACCCGAGAGCGTCCATCCGGGAATCGCCGGCGCGGGGATCTCGCTGTTTGCAGGGATCGCCGGGTTTGTAAAGCTGCCGTTGGTTACGACCGCTGCCGTACCAGGCGTCGATCCCGCTCCCGCAATCGCTCCGCCGCCGCCCGAAAGGGCCGTATTCGCGGTAATGGTTGCCGTGGCGATCTGTTCTGGTTGGAAACCGGCGTGGCTGCCGTCGAGCAGCGGTTGGCCGTTAAAATTTACGCTCTGCGAAATGCTGTTGACTTCGAGTAAAAGTTGGTTGACTTCCGCCTGGAGGTTCTGGCGATCTTGGCTGCTGTTCAGATCGGAGGACGCTTCAACCGCGAGGCTCCGAATGCGCTGCAAGATATCCGTCGTCGTGGTCAGCGCACCGAGGGCGACCTGTGCGGCGTTGTTCGCGTTCTGGACGTTTTGAACCGCGGCGGTAAAGCCGTCGACCTGAGTTTGTAGATTTGTTGCGATCGCGAGCCCGGAGGGATCGTCCGCAGCAGAATTAATGCGAAGACCCGACGATAGTTGGGTCACGATGTTTTTTAGTGCGCTCTGATTGTTGTTGAGATTGTATTGAACGCTGTTTGCCAATACATTGTTGGCAATGCTCAAACCGGTAGCCATGTCCCCCTCCATGATGGCGCAATCAACGAACCGCGCACCGAGCGATGGAGCCGTCCTGGCTCCCCCATGCTTGCTTTTCGGCCGGAGTGCTCGCTTCCTTTAGCTCTGAACTCGATAAAAAAAGGGCGACCGAACGGCCGCCCTCGCGTGAGTCTCGGATTTTTCGCTGCGTTGCGTTTAGTGCTGATTCTTCCAGGTCGTGCCATCGGCGTAGGTGATCGAGATCGGCGCACAGGCAACGGGTGCGCTGCCGAGCGGGAATATTTTCGAGCTCAAGGGGAAGCTATGCTGGATCTTCGCACCCGGTGCGAAGTTCCCGACGTCGCGGACGTCGGCGACGATCTTCCCTTGGGTCACGAGCGCGAAGTCGATCGACGAGATCGGCTTCGATGCGAGGTTCGTATAGCCGGATGAGGCTCCTTCGTAGAAATGGGGTGTAGCTGACCCCGAGTGAAGTTGGAGTTCCGGGTGGTAACGTACTCTTCCCCGGGAAACGATATTTCGCACTGCATCGTTACCGCAATCCGTTCGAAACCGCTCGAAACCTCGCCGCGCCGGGGAGCGTGCGACCTACGGCGCGAGGGTGAGATCGTAGCGCGCCGCCGCGCGTACTGCCGCGCCGCTCCACGGCATGGGGAGCAGCTTCCCGGCGATCCAGGCGCGCGATTCATCGGTGTACCACGGGCTCCCGGGCTCTCCGGATTCGCCCTGCGGAATCGTGATGCCGCCGCGATCCCAGGCCCCCGGCTCCCAGACCGCGCGGAAACTCTGCGAGAACCCTTGGCGCTGCACGTGAATCACGAAACCGTCGCCGTCGCCTGCGAAGTGCGAGCCGTCGAGAAAGCGCGCGCCGAGTGCCGCGAGCGGATGGCGAACGGTGACCGCGCCGGCGACGCTCCACGGAACGAGGTGCGGGCGTTCGCGCGCGGCGAGGTGGAGCGCGTTGCCGAGGTCGGGGTTCGCCCCGGCGCGTTCGTCCATCTCATCCTGCATAAAGGGATGCTGCGTCCATTCGACGAGCGCGCGACGGAGCGCGACGGCCGCGGTGGCGCCGAGCGACTCCGGAGCGACCTCACCATTCCACGTGCGAAGTGCGGCGAGGAGGCGCGCTTCGGCGCCAACGTTCCGTCGCCACGCATGGTGCGCGGCGATGCGCGCGAGAGCGCGCTCTGCCGGCGAGTAAACGTCCATCTCCATGCGCGCGAAATACGCAATGCTGTAGCGTTCGCGCGCGCGCAGTAAGGTGGCGATGCGATAGGCGCGATAGGGCGGTGCGAACTGCGCGCTCAGGCGATAGGGATAACCGGGGCCGTACATTTTGTTATTCGCCGTCCACACGACGGCATCGCGCGATGGAGCGACGTGCGGCAGCGTCGAGAAACGCAGCAGCCCGAAGTGTTTTGCAAGTGCCGCGGCGGAATGAAAGCGGCGCCCCCAGAGCGGATCGGCGGGAATGATACCGGCGAGTTGATAGGCGACGTTGCCGCGCGTGTCGGCGATGGCGAAGTTTTGTGTTGGGCCGGGATAGTCGCGCAGTGCGCGCAGCGCCGCCGCCATCGAATTCGCGCGGTCGAGCGCGTCGAAGGCGGGGAGCGGCGAGGCGGGCCGGTCGTACGCCGGCCAGCGTACCAAGACCAGGCCGCGCCCGGGCATGACGACGCCGAATTCACGCGCCCCGCGCCAATAGCGCGCGATGACGGTTTTTCCGAAGCGCACGTGGATGGGTTCGCGCACCCATCGTCCCGGCGGCAGATTCGCGGGCGCATTGAAAACTTCAAGCCCGGCGGTGGTGCCGTTGGTCGCGGCCCACGCGATGGACGCGTTATGGCCGAGAATCACGCCCGGCGTGCCGGCGAGCGTCGCACCCGCAGCGTGATATCCCGGCGCGCGAAGGTCGACGAGATACCAGACGCCGGGAATACCGAGTCGCAGGTGCGGATCGTTCTCCAACAGCGCGCGCCCGGAGCGCGTGTGCGCCGCGCCGGCAGCCCATTCGTTGCTGCCCAGCGCGGCTTTGGGATCGCGAAATTCTGCGATCAGCGTTTGGCGCAGTGCGAGTGCGTTACAGCGATGCGGATCGGCGATGCCGGCGAGCCCTTCGGTAACGGGAGCGTCGTAGCATGGGTCGCTCAACGGTGCGTTGGGAGCGCGGTTCGCGATGTCGTTCCAGGTGTCAGTGAGTTCGATCACCGTCGCCATGCCGACGGCGAGTGCATCTTGCGGCGTCCATTTCGGCGGGCGCGCGAGCAAGAGCCGAAACTCGACCGGCACCGGGTTGCGCGCGGCGGCGGCGTTGACGCCGTCGGCGAAGCGCTGCAAGAGCAATCGTTCGCGCGGCGAGAGCGCCGCCCACTGTTTGGCGACGATCGCCGCGACCGGGATCGCGCGCGAGCGTTCGTCGACCGGCACCAGGCTCGGCCCGAGTAGCGCGGCGAGTTTTCCCAACACGAAACGGCGGATGAGATCGATCTGGAAGAGGCGATCCTCGCCTTCGGTGTAGCCCTCCGCGAAAAACAGATCGCTCTGATGCGCGGCGATAATATGCGGCACGCCCCGTGCGTCGCGCAGGATCCGCACCGGCGCCTTCAGCGCGAGCCAGCGAACCTCACCGGAGTAGCGTGCGTGCGCGTGCATGCCGAGGAACGCATTCCCGGCGTAGAGCGCGATGGCGAGGAGGAGGACGCCGAGAAGTGCGGCGAGCGTTCGAACGATTCGTCGGAGCAACATGGCGCGCTCCTTTCGACGCGCCCGGCGCCGTTACCGCACGTTCGTCGCGTTCGTCATCGAGGAACTATGCCGACCTCGCCGAGGCATCCACGACGAAGGACACGGCTAAGAGCGACGGCTTTCGTCGATTAGCTCTCCGGCGGGAATCCCTACGCGAACTTTGCGAGCGAGAATGCGCTCGATGACCCGATCGAGGTCGTCAGGCTCGGCGTCGGTCGCTACTGGGCCGAGCTGTGCGACGGGACGGCCATTTTTCGTGATAACGATTATCTCGCCGCGCTCGGCTTCGTTGAGGAGCGCCAAGAAGTGCGTTCTGCCCTCGAAGACTCCGACGGTTTTCATAACATGACGAGTTTAACAGAATGGTTTAGCTAAAACCAATCCAAAAATCCCGTGGAGGTACGCGCTCCGGGGCTATACTTGGACGATGAGCTCGTCGCCTTCGCGCCGGACGGGGAAGCTCGGCACCGGCATCACCGCCGGGAGCGTGAGGGCTCCGCTAAATAGCCGCCAACACCCCGCCGTCGATGAGCCCGAAAACGTGCTCCGCGATGCGCTGGGCCACCGGCTCGCTTTGAATGAGCAGGCCGAGCTCGATGTTCACGGCGATGGCGTTTGCGGTTAGGTTGGCGCTCGTTACCAGCGCGCGACATCGATCCGCTACAACGGCCTTTGCGTGCAAGAGGCCACCGGGCGGTCGCAATTCCTTTGGCCAAACGTAAGCGCTAGCGTTCGGCATCGTTCGGAAGTCCAACAGGCCCTCGTCGCTGCCGCGGAACCTCCCGGAGCTCTCTTCGGCCGACTCCAGCACAAAATGGTGCCGAACTCCACGCGGGGCCTCTACGTCTCCTTCGGTGTGCGCTGCTTCGTAGGAGCACGCCGGGCCGGTGCGGGCATCACGTGTTGCGAGCGTACCGACGAGGTCGCGATCCCGAACGCGGGTCGTCGCGAGCGAAGCATCGCGCGGTCCAAATGCCGGCCCGTGGAGCTCGCCGATTACGGGTCGCTGGAACTCATCACGGATCTGCCAGGGCGTTAGGGGGCAGCGGCCACGATCAGGGCAGCCGATTTCTTGTGGGCCGGGTATCTGCTGCTGGCCGAATCGGGCATTCGAGGGTGAACGCCGCGGCCAGCTCGCTGATGCGAACTGCGCGTTCGGGCGATGATTTTTTCACGCGCTCCATGAGGGTCGTCCCGCCACGGCGCCGGTGAGTGCGCCAACTGGTTTCGCTCATTGGTTTTTTGCCCTTTCATGCAACCCTCGCGCTTGTGCGATAGGAGGCGGCGCGTTCCTGCGCCAGCCTACGAGAGCCCGGCACCGACCAACTCGCGGCCCTCCGTTGGCGGATGCATGACGATCTCGATGCGCCCGCTGAGCGCATCGATAATGTCCTGAGCGCGCTGTAGCGTGATTCCATAGTACTCGTGTCGTTCATCGCGTGAGACGAGGCTTTCATGTACGCCTAGTATCGCCGCTAAGTCGCGTTGCGAGACATCACTCGCGATGCGGAGGGCAATGAGAAGCCGACCGACTTCTTGTAAATTTGTAACCGCTTGAAAATCTCCGCGTCGCACGCTGTCGTACCACTCGACTTCCTCGCGAAGCTGCAGATGGAACGAGACCTCGGCTTCGAGGACGCGGTCGATCTGTTCCTCGCTGAGCCCCTCATGCACCAACGCCTCTCGCTTGGCGGTGAGATGTGCATCGTCGTCCTTGAGACGACGCACTGCCGTGGCGTAGGCCTTGTCAGTTTTAATCATGATGTTCGCGCTCCCGAATAATTTTCACGATGCCCTTTTGTTTGCCCGTCTCACGCTCGCGACGGAAGGCAGCCGGGAACTGCAGCTCGTTCCCGTGTTCGTCGCGAATTCCGGAACTTGTCGTGCGAGCGTTTGCGTGTGGATAGAGTTCCACGCGATAAATATGCCACATCGGCAATTGGAGCTTCGTTGAAGAATGGTCGGGGCGTCTCGCCGATGACGCCCACGTCCAGCACCGATGTGGCTCGAGTTCGTTAAGTCGTTGCTGAAGATCGCCCGTTGCAAGATCCATGAGCTTGCATTCGAAATATCCGTCGATATCGTTTGGCTTGGGCTTGTTCTCAACGAAAGAACCGTCTATGAAGATGTTTTTTACGCCGACCTGCCATAGCTGATCGACGAGAATTCGAAGGTTCTGGACGAGTTTCTCCCGGGTCTTGACAGCCCAAGGCGCGCCGGGAGTGCCTAGGACGAGGTGCGAGTTTTCCAACTCATTGAGCGTCAGGTCATAGTCGCCGGGCGGCAATAGCCCCGCCGAGTTAAACGGTGGAAGTTCCCTCACAAAGCCTCCTGGCGTACCCAGTTTAGCCATTCCTTGACATAAATGTCAAGCTGCAGCATCGTTATGCTGATGACATACGTTGCGAGGTAGGGGCGGGGAACAGGGCCGCTTGCGAAACGGGATCGTAGCGAGGCAACATCTTGCCCTGAGAAAGCGCCGATTCCATCGGCGTCCGGCCCATGTGGATCGTCGCTCACTCGGCGATCGAGATATGACTGGCAAAACGAGATCCCCGGCGGGGACGATTGTGCCTGCGGATGTCGTCGAGTACTATGGCCGACATGGAAACGCCCAATAGGACAGACCGGCCAACGCCCGCGGCGGCGTACGCGACGTTCCTGTGGCAACTGACAAAGGTTCGTAAGACCTTCACTATTCTTACGAACGAGGCGTTGCGTGTACGCGATCTTGCCGACGTTCAAGTCCCAGCAGGCAACGATTTGACTAAGCTGGTGTTTGCAATGTTAGCGTCGGCAGGACGAAGCACGCGCAACGAAATTTCCAATTCAATTCGAAATAATTGCGCGGGCGCAATGTTGCAAATCGCATGGACTCTTTTTGACGCCCATCTTGACGCGCTTGGTGTGCCGCCCCAGAAACGCGGGACTATTTCTGCTGGGCCGGTGCTAAACGGAAAAACGTTCGCCGAAATATTATGGGCGGCGCGCAATGGTTTTGCACACGCCCCGGAGTGGCGAAGCCAAGGCGGGCCACGGACAGCGGCCGGACGGCGATCTTTAGAAATTTTGCGTTGTGTCGGCTTTACCGATCCAGCGCGGTTGGACTCGTTTAGCGCGTTTGAGCTATCGTCGGATGGCGATGTCGATACTTTGATCACCCGGCTTCAGGTCGCAGCGAAGGATGCCGTCGACGCCACGCCTACACCGACGACGGAGGGAGGTATTGGATCTCCGGAAACAATTCTAGCAGTCGGCCTTTTTCTCGTTCTAGCGATATATGCGGCCGCGAGCGAGTTTCCGGGCCAAGACAGCGGCGCCGACGGCACTTTTGTGTTTCAAATCGGCAGGGGTGAAGAGGCAATTGTGGTGCCGCTGGCTCATGGAAGGTGCGTATCGCCACTTCGATTCCGGGCGATACTCGAAGAAGCTGCCACGAGCGCCCTGAGCGCGGAAGACGCGCGTCCGTTTAGAGAGGTCGAGTCGCGAACCAAACTATGGTTTGCGTCAGCGGAAGTGTTGCTCGCGACGGATCCCGCGTCCGCACGGTTCCACCGTGATCTTCTCGCTATGTGTGAACAAATGGACGAGCTTTACGCGATGTTACTAGCGCTTCCAGACCCGGTAGATCTGCTGCTGAAGAGGCGGCAGTGCGCATCGATTGAGCAAGCCCTGACCATCGTTGCTACTCTTCTGGAATCGCACGGTGGATTTCAGAGCATTCCATATCGCGAATTCAAAGCTGACATTCTCTCCCCAAACGTGTGAATATGCTGTTATCTACGACACGTGATCACTTGCCTAGAGGCGATACCTTTTGGACTCTTAAAAAGCCGGACTTGACGATGCTCGCGTTATCGGAATCCTCGCCCAACTGTGCGTTACCCCGCTCTGGGCCTTGTAATCGCTGCATTCACCGCTAGGAAGGGGGGCTCGCCTTCTGTCGCCAAGGGTGTCGCTCAATGGGGGGAATGCGAGCGTGCGCATACGGATCACGCCGAGGTGACAATATGAGTTCAATCTCAATACGCGCGCTGGTATCCCAAATTTTGGAAGGTCGAATTCGAGTCCCAGCCTTTCAGCGTGGTTTCGTATGGGACTCGGATAACGTCGCCTTTCTCATGGACTCCATTTATAGGGGATTCCCTTTTGGGGGATTCCTGTTTTGGCGCACGCGTGAGCAACTGCCAAAAGAGCGTGAACTGGGCCCGTTTCTCTTGCCTGACCGGCCGGAGCAAATGCCTGTCGATTACATTCTCGATGGGCAGCAGCGGGTAACGTCGCTATTCGGGGTTTTTCAAACCGAACTCGAACCAGGCAGTCAGAGTGGGTGGCGCGACATATATTTCGACTTCGAGTCAACCGCCGACCAGTTTGTCGCGCTTCAGCAATCCGAAGTCATCGAGGGTCGTCATTTTGCGTTACGAACCTTCTTTGACGCGCCTAAGTTCGGGCGCGCCGCTAGGGCGTTAGACGACGAAAAGGCGGAAAGAATTGACGAAGTACAATCGCGCTTCCGTGAACTACTAATTCCTTCCCAAGTCATTGAGCCAGCCTCCCGAAACGAAGTCGCAATTATCTTCGAACGGATAAATAGAGCGGGGGTGAATCTAAGCGACTATGAACTTCTTAGTGCGTGGACTTGGAGCACCGAGTTTGACCTCAGAGATTCCTTCGAACAGTTGGCTGCCGATGTAAGCGGTTACGGTTTTGGCGAGATCGACCAAGACCCTAATCTGCTTATGAAATGTGTCGCTGCCGTAGTAAAGGGAGGCGCGAACCCCGGAAACATCATCGACCTTGATGGGCCATCCGTGCGCCAAAGGTTTGCCGAAGTTCGCGCTGGAATTTGTGGGGCTATAGAGTTCTTAAAAAGAGAATTACACGTTGAATCTCTAAAAATCATGCCTTATCCGGCGATGCTTGTCCCGCTAACTGTTTTTTTTGCAACGACAAGAACCTCGGGAATTCATCCCGATTACGAACAGTCTATTGTGCTCCAAAAATGGTTTTGGAAATGTTGTTTTTCAAGGCGGTATAGCAGCGGCGTTGGTCGTGCGCACGCGATCGATATAAAAGAAATGGAAAATCTTCGCGACGACCGTCGCCCGAACATGGTTAACATAAACGCTGAAATAGATAAGTCATTTTTTACGTCCAATAAATTTACGATTTCAACCGTAAATACGAAAACGTTTGCGTTACTTTTAGCCCAAAAAGGTCCACGTAGTCTGCTATCTGGCGCCGTGGTTAATCTTGCGCCTGCTCTACAGGTAGCAAATCGTGCGGATTTCCATCACATTTTCCCAGATCGATTTTTGGAGCGACAAGGGGTGGCGCGCGATTCAAGAAATGTGCTCGCGAATTTTTGTTTCCTCAGCAACGCCGACAACCAATCCATAAAAGATAAGGCCCCTTCAAATTACGCTGGAATGCTCCCGGAAATGGATCGCCACAATATCTTAGATAGCAATTTAATCCCTCGCGACTTTTCAAGTCTGACATTTAATGCCTTCGTTGAGAGCCGCGCGAACAAATTGGTTGAGTATGCGCGGTCCCTTATGGGGGTTCCCGGAGTATGAAGTGCGCGCTGCTATTTAGAACGGTCAGCCTTTCTCCGTGCCGTCTCTGTCGAATTTCGTGACAGAGAGACCAAATCTTATTGCTGATGCGTGCTAGGTCATCCAGAAGCACGCAGCGCCAGCTGCAGGCGGCCCAGATATGTGGATCACATCGAAAGGTGTGCGTGTCGCTAAAGTGCAAATTGCAGCGCCGAGTGAGTGCCCCGCTTCTTTACTTTGCACTGGATGCGCTCGCGGCATCTAGCAGTGCTAAAACCCCGTGTTTTCATGTTGACCTGCAAGGTGGATTTTGTGAGAAGGGGACTGCTCCTAGCGGTGCTTTAAGCGAATCTCGTTGGCGATTATCTTGCGCCATGCGTCGTTGGATCGTGCATGGAGAACTGCTTGAGCCTATCGGAAAGGCTACGGAGCCGTCCCGTTTCAAACTGATGGTCGACGGCGTGGAATGAGCGGACCATCGCCTTATACTTCCGAAGGTCGATGGCTATGAAAGTAATACGCATGCCGTGGCTCGAATCGGAAGGGAATCACAAATCGTTCCGACGTTTGGTCGTAAGAACATAGATGACCTCCAGCCTCACTCGAAGTCGCCAGGGGCCAGCGCGTGATGAAGATATTTTAGAATCGCGTGGAGTTCGACCAGCTTGGCCCCGGGTCGATCGCCCGGACGACGGCGACCTAGCTTCTGACGCCGTCGTCGTCGACCGAGGAGAGTTCGGCAGGGCGCAGGCGGCGCGCGCCGCTTTCGACGTCGAGCACGAGCGTACTCGGAGCGACGGTGTCCCCAGGCCCAAAGGCGATCGCGAACGGAGGGGAGGCGACCGTGTTTAGGAACGGGCGCAGCCGCAACGAGCATATCGTAGTTATGGTGACTCGCGCGCCGAGGCCTGCCGCGGTGGTCGGTACGCGCTCCGAGGCTACACCTCGACGACGAGATCGTCGCCGTCGCGGCGCACGGGAAAACTCGGCACCGGCATCACCGCCGGGAGCGTGAGCGCCTCGCCGGTGGTGACGTCGAAGGTCGCGCCGTGGCGCGGGCAGACGATGCAGCGCCCCTCGAGTGTTCCGGCATCGAGCGGGGCGCCGTCGTGCGTGCAGTAATCCTCGATCGCGTAAAACTCGCCGCCGACGTTGCAGAGCAAAATGTCGACGCCGTCGAGGCGATAGGGACGCGTCGTTCCGGGGGCGATCGACGAAGCGTCGGTGATGCGTTCTCCGGCCACGAGCGCTACTGCTCCGCTCTACCCGACCGCGCCTTCCATCTCCATCTTGACCAGCCGATTCAGTTCGACCGCGTACTCCATCGGCAGCTCCTTGATGAAGAAATCGAAGAACCCGTTGACGATCATCGCGGTCGCGTCGGCCTCGGCCAACCCGCGGCTCATCGCGTAGAAGAGCTGATCTTCGCCGATCTTGCTGACGCTCGCTTCGTGTTCGACGGTCGCGAACTGCTCGTCGATCTTCATCGTCGGCTTGGTATCGCTGCTCGAAATATCGTCCATCAGCAAGGCGTCGCATTTCACGCGCGTCTTGGAATGGTGGGCGTTCGGATAGACCTCGACGAGCCCGCGATAGGTGGTTTTGCCGCCGTGCGCGGTGACCGATTTATTCGTGACCACCGAGGTGGTGTGCGGGGCGCCGTGAATGATCTTCGCGCCGGCATCTTGGTGCTGCCCCTCGCCGGCGAACGCCATCGAGAGAATCTCGCCGCGCGCGCCTTCGCCCATCAGATAGATCGCCGGATACTTCATCGTCAAGCGGGAGCCGATATTGCCGTCGACCCATTCGACGGTCGCGTTCTTGCGCGCGACCGCGCGTTTGGTGACGAGATTGAAAATATTGCGGTACCAGTTCTGAATCGTCGTATAGCGGATCGAGGCGCCGTCGAGCGCGATCAATTCGACGACCGCCGAATGCAGCGAACTCGTCGAGAATTTCGGCGCGGTGCAACCCTCGATATAATGAACTTTCGCGCCTTCGTCGGCGATGATGAGCGTACGCTCGAATTGCCCCATGTTCTCGGTGTTGATCCGGAAATAGGCTTGCAACGGCATCGAAACCGTCACGCCCTTGGGAACGTACACGAACGATCCGCCCGACCAGACCGCCGAATTGAGCGCGGCAAATTTGTTGTCGTTGATGGGGATGATGGTCGAGAGATACTTCTGCACGATCTCGGGATAGAGCTTGACCGCCGTATCCATATCGCAGAAGAGGACGCCGTCGCGTTCGAGCTCTTCCTTCACGGAGTGGTAGACCACCTCGGATTCGTACTGCGCGCTAACCCCGGAGAGAAACTTGCGCTCGGCCTCGGGAATGCCGAGGCGATCGAAGGTGCGCTTGATATCGTCGGGGACGTCCTCCCACGACTGTTCGGCGCGGTCGGTCGAGCGAACGAAATAATGAATGTTGGCGAAATCGATCTCGGAGAGGAGCGCGGTGTCGCCCCACGTCGGCATCGGCTTGCTTTCGAAGACGTCGAAGGCGCGCAAACGGAACTCGCGCATCCACGCGGGCTCGTCCTTCATCGCGCTGATGCGCTCGACGATCTCGCGCGTCAGCCCCTTTCCGGATTTGAAGACGTACTTCTCTTCGGAATCGTGGAAGCCGTGCCGATACTCTTCGAGCAGGCTCTGGGGGCTGTTCTCGGGCTTCAGTTCGGTCGCCATGTCCCCACGATAGGCTCGGCGGCCTGGTTAGTCAAGATAGTGAAGTCGGAACTTCATAATCCCCTTCCGGGACTCTTTCCTCTTTACAGGGGGTGCCGCAGGGGGTATCATGCTGGCCGACCCTTCGAACCCGAGGGGTCACGGTTGAGGGTGGGCGCGCCCTAACGCGCCATCGCGACGAGTCGCCCGTGCACCGCATAACAGCGCCGGCAAGAGCTCGTCGAAAGGTCGGGGACGTGACTGCATTCTACAGACG
>JAJXXM010000319.1 GCA_021781095.1 bacterium | reverse complement strand
GTCCGGATGGAACCGAGAATCCGAAGTTGGCGACCGGCGCAGTCGAAGTAGGCATCGAGCAACTCGACATTCTCAATCGCTCCGAAGTGCCGCCGTTCCAGGTCAACGTCGACGACGACGTGGACGAGGGCCTACGCTTGGAATATCGATATCTCGACTTGCGGCGCCCACGCATGCAACGCAACTTGCGCTTGCGGCATCGCATCGTGAAGGCCTTTCGCGATTATTTTGACGAACGCGAATTCGTCGAAATCGAAACGCCGATGTTCATCAAGAGTACACCGGAAGGCGCGCGCGATTACTTGGTGCCGAGCCGGATGCATCCGGGAACGTTTTATGCGCTACCGCAATCGCCGCAACTCCTCAAACAAATCTGCATGATCTCCGGATTCGGACGGTACATGCAGATCGCGCGCTGTATGCGTGACGAGGATCTTCGCGCAGATCGGCAGCCGGAGTTCACGCAGCTCGACGTCGAGCTTTCATTCGTCACACAAGAAGAAGTCATGCAAATGATGGAGGGTGCGGTCGGCCATGCCTGGCGCAGCGTCCTCGGCGTTTCGCTGTCGGCGTTTCCGCGGCTTACCCACGCAGAATCTCTGCGGCGCTTCGGGAGCGATAAACCCGATATGCGTTTCGGTCTCGAACTCGTCGATGTCGGTGCGCGCTTTGCGACGAGCGAATTCGTGGTCTTCCGCGGCGCGCTCGACGCAGGCGGAGCGGTACTCGCACTACGATACCCCGGTGGAGCATCACTCTCGCGTCGCGATTTTGACGCGCTCACGGAGAATGCGAAGCTCTTCGGTGCGAAGGGGATGGTGTGGATCGCCTACGGAGCCGATGGCGTGAAATCCTCGGCGCAACGATTCCTCGACGAAGCAACGCTTGAAGGGCTCCGCGCGGATACGGAAACGCAGAGCGGTGACGCCTTGCTCCTCTTCGCCGATGCTCGTGAAACGGTATTTTCTATCGCCGGTAAAATGCGACTCGAGGTGGGGCAGCGTTGCGGCTTGCGCGATCCGGCAAAGTTTGCATTTTGTTGGGTGACCGAGTTTCCATATCTCGAGATGGATGAAGAGAGCGGGAAACCCGTACCGGCGCACCACCCGTTTAGCGCACCGATGCCCGGGCAATGGGATCTCATCGACAGCGATCCGCTCGCGATGCGCGCGCAACATTACGATATGGTGCTCAACGGTTACGAACTCGGCTCCGGGTCGATTCGTATCCACGACGAGGCATTGCAAAAGCGCATCTTTACGATGCTCGGCATGAGCGAAGAAGAGATCGAGGAACGCTTCGGGTTCTTCGTTCGTGCATTGCGTTTCGGCGCGCCGCCGCACGGCGGAATGGCACTTGGGATCGATCGCATCGTCATGCTTGCGTGCGGCGAAGAGAACTTGCGCCAGGTGATTGCGTTCCCGAAGAATCAGGTCGGCCGAGACGTGATGATGGACGCCCCCTCACCGGTTCCGGAGCGACTTTTGCGCGATCTTTACCTTCGCAGCGTGGCGCCCGGGCCCGAGAGCGCCCGATAACTAGGATGGTGAGCGCTTCAATCGTTCGCAGCGCGATTCTCGGGCTCGTCCTCGTGGCGGCGGTTGCCCTGCTTCACGCTGCCCTCTCTCGCCCGGCCGTCGCTGCGGCCGGACCATCCTGCGGCACCCGCGTCGTTCACCTCCCCGGAGATGTTGTTTTCCGCATTCTCTTCGCGAAGAACGGTGCGGTGCAGCAGTACGTGCTGGTGAGCAGCGACAAAAATCCCGAGCTGGTGAACGACCGAAAGAAGTTTATCGAACGCCAGTTTGGTCCCGAAGCGGTCAATGCGCCGCCATTGCATATCATCTCGTTTAAGTCTGCGCCGGGGGGCGGAGGTTTGCTTATCCCCGACAAAGCGGTCGATTCATGCGGCCGCACCCTTACCTTCCAATAGCGCTTATCGTGCTTTCGGGCACGCTCTTTGGATGCGCGCGGCAACGAGAGCCTGCGGCAGCGCAAGCCGGTGATTCGCCGAAGCCCCGCGCGACGATCGCGCCGTTACAATCCTGCGAGACGCGTGAACTCCGATACGACGGTAGCGAGGTGATGTTGGTGGCGAATGCCGATCGATCGCTGGCATCGTTAACGGTGGTTGCTTCGCGCAGCGATGCGGCGCGCGCGCGCGCCGTTGCGGAGATTGAAGCGCAACTGGGGATGCCGCACCCCGATACGCGTATCGAACAGCGTCCCTGGAAGGATGGGCTCGTCGAGCTCACCGATCCCTGCGGGCGGCTCGTCACTCCTTCGCCGGAGCCAACGTAACGTTCTCGCGTTGCTCAAAGAACCGCTGCATTTCCGCAGCGCAGGCGCGGTCGAGCGGCTCGTCGCTTCCCTTCAATCCGGCGATCGCGCCCGCGGCATCGCGCTCCGACCGATTTTGGCTGAACTTTGCTTTGCCCTCGATGCGTTCGACGATCATTTCGAAGGCCACGATACCGCGCATCTGATCTTCCACATAGGAACGGTCGAGTCGCGCGAACTCCCACGGTACGTCGAATTTCGATTCGAAACACGTCGTAAGCGCGGAAAGAATCGCGTAGGGATCCGTGGCCTCGTGAAGGCGTCCGCGCGCGTGGACGGCGCTATAGTTCCAGGTCGGAACCTGCGGGTACGGCGGATCGTACCAGGACGGCGAGATGTACGCGTGTGCGCCGGTAAAGACCGCAAGCGCCGGCCGCGCGACGTGAATCGCCGCGCACTGCGGGTTCGCGCGTGCGATGTGGCCGAGCAATCGTAGCCCGCTTCCGCTGCGTTGCGCGATCATCGGGATATGCGTTGCAACCGGGGCTTCGTCGGTGTCGCCGGTCACGAGCAGTCCGAAAGGATACTGATGAATCAAGCGCTCGATCTCGCGATCCTCGTCGATAGCAAAAATCGGTGGTCGGTACATCGTGTTACTCCTTCGTGCGGTTCATCGTTGCGGTGCGACCAACGTCGCTGAAACCCGATGCCGGGGAAATACGTTTTTACGAGCGTGAGCAGCGAAGCGCTTCCCTTTCCTATCGCCGAAGCGGGTATTGACCGGCGGGGAATCTCCCTGCTCTCGATCGCGCATATTGTCAACGATGCGAACCAATCCGCGATTCCGGCGATGATTCCGTGGTTGATCGGCCATCGCGGCCTCAACCTCGCGACCGCCGCAACGCTGGTGCTCGCGATGAATCTTTCATCGTCGGTCGTTCAACCTTTCTTCGGCCATTGGTCCGATCGGCGTTCGATGCCATGGATCATTCCCGCTGCGCTTGTGCTCGCCTGTACCGGAACCGCTGCAATTGGGCTCGCGCATTCATTGCCGATGATGTGGCTGGCGGCGTTGATTGCCGGCATCGGTACAGCGGCGTTTCATCCGGAGAGTTCGCGATTTGCGAATTTTTTTGCCGGTGACAAACGTGCGACCGGCGTCAGTATTTTTACGCTCGGCGGATATCTCGGATTCGCCGTTGGGCCGATCGTTACCACGCCGCTCATCCTGCACTTCGGCCTTGAAGGCACGGCGTTTCTCGCAATTCCCGGTGTGATGATGGCTGCGATCCTGTTGTTTACGCAGCAACATTTTCACGCGACGCGCGCGCGCGCGAACCGCGCCGTTAACGAGCGTCCGAATGTACCCGACGATTGGCGCGCTTTCGGCGCACTCGTTGCGGTCGTCGTCCTTCGTTCGACGACGTTTTTCGCGGGCGTGACGTTTCTTCCGGTCTTTGCGATCTCCGTCGCGCATGCGAGCAAGACCGGCGGTAGCATCGTTTTAGCGGCGATGCTCCTGGTCGGCTCGTTGGGTACGATGTGGGGCGGTCGCCTTGCCGATCGCTTCGGGCGTCGGCGGGTCATTGCGATCTCGATGGCGGGGACGCTCGCCGGCGCAGCCGCACTTGCGTGGGTCGGCACCTTTGCTCCGAACGTCGGCTATGTCGTTCTCGCTGCAGCGTTCTTCGGGCTCTCGGTCGGATTATCTGCGGGTGTGATCGTCGTGCTTGGCCAGGAGTATCTTCCGAATCGCATCGGCGTGGCGTCGGGGGTGACGCTCGGTCTCGCGGTTACGATCGGTGGGCTCGCGCAGCCGCTCTTCGGGGCGATCGGCGATCGCTTCGGCAGCGTGCCGATCTTTGAAAGCGTTGCGATCTTCGCGGTACTCGCTCTCGTCGGAACGATTTTCTTACCGCGAAAAACATTGCGGACGGCGTAGCGCCGTTAGCGCAAGTTCGGAAAGTCGAGCCGTTGCAACGCGGCAAAGGTGACGATGCCGACGGCAGTCGAGAGATTGATGCTACGCACGGAATCCTCGCGCATCGGTATTCGTAACGTCCGCTCCGGGAATCGGTCGAGGATCGCTTGCGGCAAGCCCTTCGTCTCGCGCCCGAATACCAACGCATCACCGTATGCGAATGGAGCGGTATCGTAGCGCGCGTGCGCGCGGGTCGAGAGCAACCAGAGACGCGCTGCAATCGGCGTCTGTAAGAATGCGTCGAGATCGCGATGGACGACGACGTGCAGCCGTTCCCAATAATCGAGTCCGGCGCGTTTGAGCGAACGGTCGTCGATGGCGAAACCGAGCGGCTCGACGAGGTGCAGCGCCGCACCCGTGGCAGCGCAGAGGCGCGCGACGTTTCCGGTATTCGGCGGAATCTCCGGTTCGACGAGTACGATATGCAGCGGAACGTCGGGAAGCTCGGCGACGCCGACGAGACGATCCGGAGGTTGCGCTGCGCTCATGCAAGGATATCGGCGAAGGCGATGCCGACCGGTGCGAGGATGTAGGCGACGCCGCCGTGTTGCTGCCAGCAGCGCTCGAGTGCGCGGCGCGGGTAGATACTGCGAATGCGCGTTGCCGCCGGGTCGTTCATCACGCAGTCGCCGTTCGACGTGAAGCCGCAGAGAACCGCGAGATGCCCTGCGGAGCGAGGCAGCGGCGCGCCGGGAAGATCGCCTTCTTCCCATGCATACGAGATCGCCAGCGGAAGATTCCGCTCGATAAAGCGTTCGGCGATATCGAGCGAGCCGACATAGGCGAGCGCGGCACGCAGGCTCTGCGCACCGGCATACGCGACATTGAGCGCCCAGTTGCCGTAGCCGCCGTAGATTTCGTCGAAAACTCCGGCGGCGACATCTTCGATTCGTGCGTCGATTCCGTGAAAGCGCAAAAGCATCGCAAGCGCTGCTGGGCTGCACCAACCGTTCTCGCCGGCGACGACGTATTGCGTCTGTAGCGGAACGTCGTGGATGCGCGCGCCGCCGGCATAGGGTAGCGAAGGCACTTGTTCGCTCGGGGTTGCAAGCGCGAGGCTTTGCAAGCCGTCGGCATCGGTGCGTACCACCACGGTATCGAACGGAACTTCGCTGCGGATGATATCGGTAAGCACGCTGACGCCGAGCAAATTACAGGGAAAGGAACGACGCGATTGCGGCGACCAGCGGGCGAAGGGAAGCCAGGGGCTGACGCTCGCTGCTCCGCTGCGCAACGAAAATACGATCTCGCCGTTCTCTGCAAAAGTGTTCCACGAGAGTAGCGCCTCGCGCGCCGGCTCGCAGCGCAGCGTGGTCGTCGAAGCGGTATTGGTTACGAGTGCGAAGCCGACGGCACGACCTCCCATTGCCACGCATTCCACGAATCGCCGATGAACGACGCCGGAATGTATCCGCGCACCCGATCGTCGATAGCG
Source organism: bacterium (assembly GCA_021781095.1). Next base: position 419 of record JAJXXM010000319.1, on the reverse strand, counting down.
GTCGTCGAACGCTCCCAATAGACGAAGACCATCGGCACGAGTTGATGGATGCGCTCTTCCTCGCGTTGGTAAAGCTTCTTGCGTCGTGATTGGTTAAAAGTTGTCGCTGCGGCTTGCGAAGTTTCGTCGACGATGCGGTCGCGCAACCAATTCGTGTTCGCACCGTTGGGCGGAATGAAGGCGCTGTTCCACGAGCCGCTGTTGTCGGGGTCAGGTCCGTTGGTGTCGATGCTCCACTCCATATCGTAATGGCCGCTATAGATTGGCCCGTTCTGAGCGAAGAGAAAACTCGGCGGAAAATTCCGAATGCGTAGATCGACACCGAGTTTGCGCAGCATCGCTTGCATGAGCACCTCCGCGCGCTCGTTCGATTGGCGATTGCTGCCGCTGATAATCGTTAGGACCAGCCGCTTTCCGTC
>JAJXXM010000256.1 GCA_021781095.1 bacterium | reverse complement strand
ACCGCCGCCGCCGGAGCCGCCGCCGAAGCGCAACGGACCGCTGACCCAGAAGGCGGTCGAGGCCGCCTGGCCTGCGATTCGCAAGCGCATCGTTGCCGCGGAGCGCCCGCTGCAGGCGGCGCTGGAAGATACGCGCGTGATCGCCTTCGACGGCAAGACGGTGGTGATTGCGGTGCCGGGGCAGACCGCGCTCGCGCGCTTCAACGAGCGCGCGTCGGCGAAGGTGAAGGCGGCGGTCGCGGAGTTTCTCGAGGCCGATCTCAACGTTCGCGCCGAGATCGCCGCGCTACCGGACGAAGCCGAACCGATGACGAATGACGACGCCGAATCCCTCCTCGACTACGCGATAGAGAGAACGAGAGAACCGTGAATCAAGCGCAATTGATGGCCCAGGTAAAAAAGATGCAGAGCGAGATGCTCAAGGCGCAAGAAGAGCTTGCGACGACGAGCGTCACCGGCGTTGCCGCAGGTGGCGCAGTGAGCGTGGAGATGACCTGCGATCAACGCGTCACGCGCGTGCATATCGGGAAAGAAGCGGTCGACCCGGAGGATATCGAGACGCTCGAAGATCTGGTGACGGTAGCGGTGAACGACGCGTTGAGCAAAGCGAATGAGACCTCGCAGAAGCGTATGTCCGCGTTTACCGGAGGCATGCGCATTCCGGGCCTGATGTGACGCGCTCCGAGCCGCCGGCCGAGCCGGTCGTCGCGCTCATCAACGAGTTCACGAAGTTACCGACGATCGGCCCCAAGACCGCAGCGCGGTTGGTCTTTCACATTTTGAATCGCCCGCGCAACGAAGCGCAGTCGCTCTCAGAAGCGATTTTAGCGGTGAAAGATCGCGTCGGTTTTTGTTCGGTCTGCGCTTCGATTACCGAGAGCGATCCATGTGCGTTCTGCCGCGACGAACGGCGCGACGCGACGGTGCTCTGCGTCGTTGCCGACGCGAAAGATCTCTACGCGATCGAACGGTCGGGGGCGTTTCACGGGCGCTACCACGTGCTCGGCGGCGTGATTTCGCCGATGGAGGGCATCGGGCCGGGGCAGCTGCGCGTGCGCGAACTCGTCGAACGCGTCGGCAGCGAGGGAACGCACGAAGTGATTATCGCGACGAATCCCAACGCCGAAGGCGAAGCGACCGCGCTCTATCTCTCGCGCTTGCTCGCACCATTGGTGACGACGGTATCGCGGCTCGCGTACGGGCTGCCGATCGGCAGCGACCTCGATTACGCCGACGAAGCGACGCTCGCGCGCGCGCTCGAAGGCCGGAGATTGATGTAGCGCCGTCCCTCTGTCACCCCGAGTAGATGGCGAAGCCATCGTATCGAGGGGCCGCCGTTTGTCTCCCCCAGTAGCGCGCAACACCGCTTGTCACCCCGAGTAGATGGCGTAGCCATCGTATCGAGGGGCCGCTCCGCTTGCGAGCACGGAGCCAGCGGGATACCGCTTTTGAAAACCGGAACGGTGGCCGAGTGAGCGAGTGCGCGAACGATTATAAAAAACGGCAACCGGAGCTTCCCTGAAGTCGATCGCCTTATGACGATCCTGCTCGGCTATCCCGACGCCGATTATTATCCCGCAATAGACGACCTCCCAAAAATGGTTCCACTGCGGCGGTGGGTCAAGCGGTCGAAGGACGATTTGGTGAGCGTGTTTCCGGGCGGAAACGGCTTGCATCGAAATGCCGAGCGTTTTCCGAACGACTACGTGCTGGTCCTGATGCACGATTTCGACGTGCTCGATATGTATCTCGACGCTGTCGAACGTGGCTACAAAAAGCAGCAGTTGGCAAGCTCGAACGCTATCTGTGCCTTGCTCGAAGAGGGGGGCGTCGATACGCGCCGCTGCTTCTTCTCGAATCGCTTTATGGGCGTACGCGACGCTAAAGACCAGTATGGGCCGAACCCCGGCCGTCGACACGCGCCTTTCGTTCGGCTTAGTGACGTAATTTTGGACGCCACGATCGCTGCGGTAGATCCACGCGTCGTGTTCTTGCTTGGCAAGCACGTGCCGGAATCTTTGGGGATGAAGGGGCTTTGGCGCAACGACTACGTGGCGCCATCATTTGTCGGCGGACGAAGACTCATTTCGGCATCGCTAACGCATACGAGCATGCGACATTTAAATATCGGTCGCGTGCGATTCGCCGGCAAAACGGGCCACGAAGCGGAAGTCGAAATTATCAGGTCGGCCATGAAAATGGCCGACCTGGCGTAGGCGAGCTCCGTCGACTATTTTCTGTGGGCAACCGCGCGGTTCGCCCGCGGTTGCGTTATTAATCGTTCAATCGCGAATCCATAGCAATCCCAAAATGCCTACCACTCTACCTTCAAGAGTTTCGAGAAATCTGCTAGGATTGCATTATGTTTGACCGATTCAGCGGCACGATCGTGGATCTTCACCCGTTGTTGCACGATTCGTGGCTGAGGCGCGTGAGCAGCGACCCAGCCTTAAAGACGGCTTGCGTCGCGATCAATAACCAGTCGGTCAATCAACATCACGGGTTTGATGCGGAGGCGGAGTTTGAGCTATTCTTCACCTCCGTTGGATCGCTAGAGATCCTCGTCGCTCAAAAGCATGGGCTTTTTACCGACGAGCACGGAAAAGCGCAGCCTCTTTATCGAGTAGAATCTGATCGTGTCCCCGGGAGTGGTGTACGAAAGGATCGTCCTCGTAGCATAGAGAGCGGTCACCGTGGCTTTCGGCGAAGGTTGTTTTTGCAGAAATAACCGACCGAAAGGAACCACGATGACCGATCTCAGTATCGCACTTTCCGAGCTTGTCGAAAAGGGCAGCGACGTCGACGTCCTGCGCGAGATGCTCCAGTTCGTCGCTCAGCGCATGATGGATGTCGATGTCGAAGGCCGCTGCGGCGCCGGCTATGGCGAGCGTGCCCCGGCTCGTCAAAATGCCCGCAACGGTTACCGGGACCGGCTTTGGGAGACGCGGGCCGGCGCGATCGACCTGCGGATTCCCAAGCTGCGCAAAGGCAGCTACTTCCCGCCCTTTCTCGAACCGCGCCGGAGCGCCGAGAAGGCGCTGGCAGCGGTGATTCAGGAGGCGTACGTCCAAGGCGTCTCGACTCGCTCGGTTGACGAGTTGGTCAAGGCGATGGGGATGACCGGTATCTCCAAGAGCCAGGTTTCGCGTTTGTGCGCCGAAATCGACGAACGGGTCAATGCGTTCCTGACGCGCCCAATTGAAGGCGAATGGCCGTATCTCTGGATCGACGCGACGTACGTCAAGACGCGGATGTCCGGCCGCATCGTATCGGTCGCTGTAATAATTGCCGTTGGTGTGAACACCGATGGCACGCGCGAACTTCTTGGTCTTGCGGTCGGGCCAAGCGAAGCGCAGCCCTTCTGGACCGACTTTCTTCGCACGTTGACCCATCGCGGCTTACGCGGCGTCAAGTTGGTCATCTCCGACTCGCACGTCGGGCTCAAAGCGGCGATCGCGAAGGTGTTCAATGCGACCTGGCAGCGCTGCCGCGTGCATTTCATGCGCAACGCTTTGGCGTACGCGAGTAAAGGGCAGCGGCAGATGGTGTTGGCTCTGATCAACACGGTCTTCGCGCAAGAGACGAGCGAAGCGGCGCACGCGCAATGGCGCATCGTTGCCGATCAGCTGCGCGAGAAGTTCCCAAAGCTCTCGACGATGATGGACGAGGCGGAAAATGACGTCCTGGCGTTCATGGACTTTCCAAAGGCACACCGCAAGCAGCTCGCATCGACGAATCCCCTCGAACGCCTCAACGCCGAAATCAAACGGCGCACCGACGTGGTCGGCATCTTCCCCAACGACGGTGCGATCGTTCGGCTTGTCGGCGCCTTGCTGCTCGAACAGAATGACGAATGGCAGTTGCAGCGGCGTTACATGCAGCTCGAAGGGTTGAGCGTAGTCAGCGATAATCATGCTCCTAGGCTCTCGGCCGTGCTGAACGGCTGACCACCTACTTCGCGAGAGCCGCGGCGTTCGTACACCACACGCCGGGACACGATCTAGAATCTGGATCCTGGAACGAGTTTGAAGAATGCTTTAGCGATGAGCGTGGATCCTCTGAGGAAGGGAAGCATATCAATGGCCGCTATGAAATTCTCTCGGCGAATCTAACTAAAAACGAGGCAGGTCTGGAATTTTACATTTCCGACCTCGTTGACTACGAAGGCTTCCCGAGAACGAAAGATCAGTTGTTGTGTGAACTTCGTATTTTCGCGGCGGGCGTCGCCGTTCGCGGCCCGACGGGCGATATATCGATCGAAGAAGCCGTGCGCCTCGGATCTGATTATTGGAATGCCCGTGGGCGCGATTCATCATAAATGCGGGTGATGTCGGTTTGGGACCGTCGGCTCGGGTTGCTCGCCTACGGTGAGGTCGGCGGCGAGTAGCGGGACCGCTCCACGAAAAGCGGTAGCGAGCTTGATTCCCGTGGGGCTTCCCAACAAAGAGAGTGTACGCGGTTCGGATCGATAAAACGAAAACGCATCCACCCGCGAGCGCAACGCGAAGGCGCTTATACCACCCGAAAATAGACGGGCTCTCCAGGATTCCCAGGCCCGTAGCCCTGGGAGGGAAGCCCCATCTCGGCCGTCGTACCGAAGCGCATGTGGAGAACCCCTCTCGTCGCCATGTGCGCGGCGCTTTCGGTCGCATTGGTCGCTGCGATCGTTGAAAATTTCGGTTTTGGCTCGAATACGCTCGTAGGCTTTTGGGACGGCCTCTTCACCCCAGGCCCCGCCCCCTACACCCTTCGTGCGTCAGGGGTGGTACCAGGCGGCGCCTCCGCCCTTGCCGGCCTGCGTGACGGCGATAATATCGATCTTCGAAAACTCGGTGCCGGCACGCGCAGCGCAATACTCTTTCAAGGCATTGCCGGTCGCACGTACGATGTGCCCGTCGAGCGGGCTGGCGGCGTGGCGATCGTCCGCATTCGGCCCACGACCACCTACGAAGTCAACGCGGTAGAAAAAACCGGTGTGACGCTCCTATTCCTCTTTGCTTCGGCGCTCGGCATCGCTTGTGCGTGGCTCGTCACGTTTCGTGCGAAACGACGAACGGAATCCGTCCTTCTCTGTCTGATTCTAATCGCGGTATTCAGCAACGTCGCAACCCCATCGAACCTCGCCATTCCGTACGCGCCTGTAACCGCGCTGCAATACCTCATCTATGGCGTTTCCGCTACGCTACCGGCAGTGCTAACGATCCTGCTCGCACGAAGATATGGTGCCCGAGGCATCGTTCGGTTGGTGCTTGAAGTCGTCGGCTACTCGGCCGCGACCGCCGTTTTGGGCGCCTTTGCTGTCGCCGCACTCGGCATTGCGACGCTCGTCGTCGATCCGAGCCCATTCGTTCTGGGTGCGCCGTTTTTAGCGATCATCGCCGTTCCCTCGTTCCTCGCGCTCGTCGTTGGCGCATACGCCACGATGACATCGGAACGCTTGCAGCGCTCGCGCTGCGCGTGGCTGACCCTGCCGTTAATGGCGGGACTCGCCGGGTTCTTCGTTTCTGTTGTCGGCCAAGCATGGGCGACGACGTGGCAGGCCTACATCGCGTGGGCGTGCGCGGGCGGCGCGCTCTTGCTTTCGGGCGCCGTCGCCGTGACGTATGCCGTCCTTCAGCGGCGCGTTCTCGACATCGGATTCGTTCTTAATCGCGCGCTCGTTTTTGCAGGCATGTCGGCGGTCATCGTCTCCTCGTTCGTACTGCTTGAATGGGTGCTGGGAACGCTTCTTTCCAATGCGAGCCATGCGACTGGGCTCGTCGCGAACGCCGGCCTAGCATTGGTCCTGGGGCTCTCGATGTCGTTTCTCCATCGGCGCGTCGACGCGTTCGTCGATTTCGTGTTCTTCCATCGTCGGCACGAAAACGAGCGAGCGCTGCGCGATTTTGCGAAGTTTGCGGCCTTCGTAACCGATGCGGACGCTCTACTCGATCATGCAATCGCACGCGTACGCGCGCATACCGATGCCATCGAGGCGACAATTCTTATCGAGCGTGACGGTGCCTATCATTCCGAGCGGTCGTTCGGTGACGCACCTCCGCTTATCGCCGACGCCAACGATGCCGCAGTCCTGGCAATGAAAGCGACGATGAAGCCGTTGGATCCTCATAGCGAACGATCGGCGCTGAAATGCGATCTCGTCGTTCCGATGGGCGCGCGGGGGCGCCTTATCGGCGCGATCGCCTGCGGCGCACGCGAAAGCGGCGAGAGCTACGCGCCCGATGAAATCGATGCG
>JAJXXM010000414.1 GCA_021781095.1 bacterium | reverse complement strand
GCACGTGACCGGTGTGCGCACTCCCGACGGGCGCGAAACCGAGGGCTGGTTCGTCGGAGCGCCGTTGCTCCCGCAGCAGATCCTCGATCTTCCGCGTGAAGATATCTACAAGCGTATCGTTCGCTCTATCGAAATCGGCGCCGAGCTCGGCGCGAAGATCGCCGGGCTCGGTGCCTTTACCGGCGTCGTCGGCGACGGCGGCATTACGGTGGCGGAACGGTCGCCGATTCCGGTGACGACGGGAAATTCGCTGACGATCGCCGCCGGTCTGCAATCGTTCTTCCGCGGCGCGCGCGAGATGGAAGTGGATCTCGCCTCGGCGACGGTCGCCGTGATCGGAGCGACCGGTTCGATCGGTTCGGCGTGCGCGCGTTTGATCGCACCGAAAGTGCGCGAAGTGATCTTGGTAGCGCGGAACGAGACCCGCCTGAAAGCCTATTACGAGCGCACCGCGCCTGAACTCCCGTGCATCGCTTCCTACACCACCGATATCGCTTCGGCGGTGCGCCGTTCGCAGCTGGTTCTCACCGCAACCTCGTCGACGCAAGACGTCATCGAACCCGAAGATCTCCAGCCCGGCGCGGTCGTCTGCGAGCTCTCGTTGCCGCACGACGTCAGCCGTCGCGTCGCACTGGAACGCCCCGACGTGTTGGTGACGGAGGGCGGCAATATGGTCGTTCCCGGCGAGCCGCGTTTCGAACGCGTGCGCGAACCGGGCAGCGAATTCGATCTGAATTTGCCGCCGCGCACCGCGCTCGCGTGCATGAGCGAAACGATGGTGTTGGCCCTGGAGAATCGGCTCGAAAACTACACGTTGGGGCGCGGGATCGAACTCGACCGCGTGATCGAAATCGAAGCGATGGCGCAACGCTGCGGCTTCACCCTCGCCGATATGCGCGCGTTCGATACCGCGATCACGCCCGAGAAAATCGCCGCGACGCGCGAGGCGGCGGCCCGTCGGCGCGCCGTCGCCGCGCACTAAAGCAGGCTACGAATGATCGATGACGATACGGACGTTGCCTTTTCCGCTGTAGAGCCAAACGAACGGCGCTTTCGCGTCGCGCGCGCCTGCGGACAGGGGATCGCTCATGGTGCCTGCGGCCGCCCCGAGAACGACGTGGCCGCGAAAATTCGCCGGGACGTGCAGGACGACGTTTCCATTTCCGGTTTCGAGCCGCACGGTGCTCGGCCGCCAATTGGGGGCGAGCGTCGCGCGAAGGTTGCCGCGTTCGGTGGCGAGATCGACGCCGGCGCGCGCGTTGGTGACGACGACCTCGCCGTCACCGTTATCGACCGCAACGTTCGCGCCGGGATCGGCGACCGAAATCGCGCCGGTAAAGCCGTGAATCTGCATCGGGAGCGCGGCGGGAACCGCAACGTCGATGTGCGTCGGGTTGGCGCTGACGAACGGGATCACCGAGTTTCCAGAGGCGATGGTGTTGATCTCGAGCCAGCCGTCGTGGCGGTAGCTCTCGATGCTGGGCGGACGCGCCGAAGTGTAGTTCAGGCGGACGCGCACGCTTCCGGGGAGCGCCCGCTGCGAACTCACGAAGAGCGGCAGCCCCGAGACCTCGATGCGCACGCGGCTCGCACCGCGCAGCGGCAGGGTGCGCAGGACGACGGGGTCGGCGGCCGCGCCGAGCAGCGCGAGTGCGGCGACCGAGCCGAGCAACGCGCGGCGAACATGCTCTCGTATCATCGTATCCTTCAGTATACTCCGAATCGGACGGCCGCGCGAGCGCGGCGGAAAGCAAGCATATGAAGCACGTCGTATCGGTCTCGCTGGGGGCGAGTTCGCGCGATCACCGCGCCGAAGTCGAATTGCTCGGCGAGCAGTTCACGATCGAACGGATCGGCACCGACGGAAAGCTCGATGTCGCGCTCGCGAAGATCGAGGAGATCGACGGCACCGTCGACGCCATCGGGCTTGGCGGCATCGACGTCTACCTGTACGCCGGAAGCAAACGCTTCGCGCTGCGCGACGGCCTGCGGTTACTCGCGGCGGCGAAGAAAACGCCCGCCGTCGACGGCAGTGGCCTGAAAAACACCCTCGAACGCAGCGCCGTCGCCTTCTTGCAGAACGAACTCGGCATGTCGTTGCGCGGGAAAAAAGTGTTGATGGTGAGCGCGCTCGACCGCTTCGGCATGGCCCAGGCGCTCGTCGAAGCGGGGGCCGACGTCCTTTTCGGCGATTTTATTTTCGCGCTCGATCTCGATAAACCGGTGCGCGGGCTGCGTGAATTCGAAGAACTCGCAGAAAAGTATCTTCCCGATGCCTGTAAGCTTCCGTTTCAGTTTTTCTATCCGACCGGAAAGAAACAAGAGCAAGCACCGGAGCCGAAATATCCGCAATACTATCACGACGCCGAAATCATCGCCGGAGATTTTCATTTCATGCGTCGCTTCATGCCGGAGCGGCTCGAGGGAAAGACGATCCTCACCAACACCGTCACCGCGCAAAACATCGAAGAATTACGCGAGCGCGGGGTGCGGCGATTGGTCACCACCACCCCGGATTTCGGCGGCCGATCCTTCGGCACGAACGTGTTGGAAGCGGCACTTTTGGCACTCCTGGGAAAACGCTGGGAGGAGGTCGTCCCGAGCGACTACGAGGGTTTAATGGCCGCCCTGAAGCTTCGTCCGCGGGTCATAGAACTCGCGGGCAGGGGATGACCCCCTCCCCACGAAGCAGGCGCGCCAGCCCCCTTTCTCGGGGCCTTTCTCCTGTACCGAGGGCCTATCGTTGAACGACAAAGAAATCGTCCTTACCCGCGAGGGACTCGCAAAGCTCGAGCAAGAGCTCGACGAACTCAAGACCGTCCACCGCAAAGAGGTGAACGATCGCATTCGTCAGGCCAAAGAGTACGGCGACTTAAGCGAAAATGCGGAATACGAAGACGCCAAACAAGAACAGGCGTTTATCGAAGGGCGCATTATCAAAATCGAACAGATGATTCGCAATGCGAAACTGATCGACGAAACCGACTATGCCGCCGACGAAGTGCATCTGGGATGCACGGTTAAAGTGAAGGAGATGGGTTCCGGCGACATCTACGAATTTTCCATCGTCGGCTCGGCGGAGGCCGACCCGGTAAACCGCCGGCTCAGCAACGAGTCGCCGTTGGGGCGCGCGTTGATGGGCCACAAGAAAGGCGCGACGGTCGACGTTTCGACGCCGCGCGGATTGACGAAATACAAAATCGAGCAGATCAGCCATAACGGCGGAGCGCCGGCGCAGAAAAAAGCCGCAAAGAAAGCCTCCTGATTGCACGACGATATCGGTAAGACCGAAGCATCGCTCGTCGCGGCCAGGAGAGATCACCTGGCCGCGTTGCGTTCCTCCGGTCGCGACCCGTTCTCGCAGACGCGTTTCGAGCGAAGCTCGCTGCGCGACGCTCTCGCGTCGGTCGAACCCGCGCTCGCCGCGCCCGCCGATTGCGACGAGGCCGCGCTCGCCGTTCCGGTAACGTTCGCGCAGATCGCCGAGATCTTCGCCTACGTGGCTGCCGATCGCCCGCTCGCGGCGCAGCGCTTGCGGCTCGCGGGGCGCGTGCTGACGCGGCGCGGCATGGGGAAGACCTCGTTCTTCGATCTCGCCGACGCGACGGCGAGCAAGCTCCAGGTCTACGCGCGTCGCGACGATCTCGGCGACGAGCCCTTCGCCGCGCTCTCTCACGTGGAACGCGGCGATATCGTCGGCGTCGAAGGCTATCTCTTCCGCTCGAAGATGGGCGAACTGACGCTCCACGCTACGGCGTTGGAAGTGCTGGGGAAAGCGCTCGCGCCGTTACCCGATAAATGGCACGGGTTGCAGGACGTCGAGAAACGCTATCGCCAGCGGTACGTCGATCTCGTCGTGAATCCCGATGTGCGCGCGACGTTTCTGACGCGCAGCAAAATTCTTTCGGAGATGCGACGCTTTATCGACGCACGCGGTTTTCACGAAGTCGAGACCGCGACGTTGCTGCACGTTGCCGGCGGAGCGGCGGCGCGGCCTTTTCTCACGCACGTCAACGCGCTCGACGCGCAGATGCAGTTGCGTATCGCGACCGAGTTGAACCTCAAGCGCCTCATCGTCGGCGGCATGGAGCGGGTGTACGAAATCGGCCGAATCTTTCGCAACGAGGGAATCGACACCAGCCACAATCCCGAATTCACGATGCTCGAACTCTACGCGGCGTATTGGGACGTCGAGGATATGCTCGCGTTCAACGAAGCGTTGATGGAACACCTCGCGCGCGTGGTAACCGGCGGCACGACCCTGCGCGTCGGCGAACACGAAATTTCGTTCGCGCGGCCGTTCGATCGCATCGGGTACCTCGAAGGGATCGCGCGTTACTCACACGGGCGTTTTACGCGCGAACGCTTGCTCGATCCCGAAGGCGCAGCAGCGATTTTGAACGAGCTCGGCATGCCGTCCTCGCCGACGCACGGCCACGCGCTCGACAAAATTTTCGAGCGCGTCCTGGAACCGCACCTCGTCGCCCCCACCTTCGTAACCGAGTATCCGCTCGCTATCTCGCCGCTGGCCAAACGCGTTCCGGGCGACCCGGAGATGACGCAGCGCTACGAACTTTTCTGCGCGCAGATGGAGATCAGCAACGCCTTTTCGGAGCTGAACGATCCCGACGATCAACGCGCGCGCTTCGAATCGCAGATCGCGCAGCGCGCGCAGGGCGACGAAGAGATTCCCGAACCCGATTGGGATTTCGTGCGGGCGCTGGAGACCGGAATGCCGCCGACGGCGGGAATCGGCATCGGCGTCGATCGTCTCGTCATGCTCCTCACCGGCGCGAGCAGCATTCGCGACGTCATCCTGTTCCCGCTCCAGCGGCAGCACGGGTAGCTGCGGCGCAACCCGGGCGGGACGGGCGGTGTTCACGCGGACATGGATCTTACAAAAACCTATCCCCGTAGCGTGCACGATAAAGTGCACGGGCTCGTGCAAATCGGACGCACGATCGATAAAGGCTACGCACTCGCGTTCGGCAATATCGGCGACTATCACTACAACTGCCCGATGGACCAGGCCGTTTTTGGCTTCCTCGGCATCGACCATGAAAAATTGCTCGAGCGCATCAAGCATGCGAAGAGCGTTGCCGAGATCGAGGCGTACGTCTCCGAAGAGTTTATCTCTAAGAAAACTACTGCCGAGATCGAGCAATGGAACCATCATTGGCTGAGCCACTCGCCGGAGGGGGAGTCGCTGACCTACTTCGTGGGCCTTCGCGACCAGATCGCGCCGGATCGTACGGACGTGACGACGTGGGCCGATCTCCTCGACCTCGACGAGAAGCGCACGGTTCCGAAGCGGGAGACCGCGAAAGCGTAACCATTCGCTGTGCCGTCGAATACGACGGCACCGAGTATTGCGGTTTTCAGCGGCAACCCACGCAACGTACCGTTGCCGGGGAGCTCGAAGCCGCAATCGCGGGACTGCTCGGCGAACCCGTCGCCCTGACGAGTGCCGGGCGCACCGATACCGGAGTTCATGCATGCGGGCAGGTCGTGAGTTTCACGACCTCCCGCGTTTCGTTTCCGTGGGAGCGTTTCGCGCTCGCGCTCCACACGCGGCTTCCCAACGATATCCGCATTCGCGACGTCGCGTTGGTCGACGCCGAGTTTTCAGCGCGCTTCTCGGCGCTGCGCCGCCGCTACGTCTACGCGGTGCTCGCACGCCCGCTTCCGTCGGCGCTGCTCGCGCGCTACGCGTGGCACCTCTACCGCCCGCTCGATCTCGCGGCGATGCGCGCTGCGGCATCGCCGTTGATCGGCGAGCACGATTTTCGTTCGTTTTGCGGAACGCTGCCGGAGAACGGGAACACCGTGCGCTGCATCGAGTCGCTCACGATCGAGCCGCAGGGAGAGTTGCTGGTCGTGCGCGTCGCCGCGAACGCATTTTTGCATCGGATGGTGCGCACGATCGTCGGGCTGCTCGCCGAGTGCGCGATGGGGCGTCGCAGTCCGAGCGACGTCGCCGCAATTCTTTCCGCTCGCGACCGCGCGGCGGCGGGAGTTACCGCACCGGCGCGCGGGCTCTATTTCGCCGGAGTCGCCTATCCCGACGGCTACGATTCGTACCTCGAACCGCCGATCTGCCGAAGCTAGATCGCGTCGATACGCTGCCGCGATGTCACCCCGAGTAGCGACCCACTGTCACCCCGAGTAGCGACCCACTGTCACCCCGAGTAGCGCGAAGCGCGTATCGAGGGGCATTTCCGGCGCCTCGATACGCCG
>JAJXXM010000025.1 GCA_021781095.1 bacterium | reverse complement strand
GAATCTTCGTCTTTCCCTGCAAGACGCGCTCGACATCTGCGAGGTAGCCGTCGTCGAGCGGGGCATCGCAGGCGACCAAGATCGCACCGAGCACGGCGAGTTCGCGCCGAGCGGCGGCCTCGAGCGTCAGCAGCGCGTGGTTCATGCAACCCAACCGCAGCCCCACCACGAGGATGAGGCGCAGGCGCGCGGCGACAGCGAGGTCGGCGAGCGTTTCCTCCCGGTTGAGCGGAACGAGCAAGCCGCCGGCGCCCTCGACCACCACGTCGCCCGCGATGCGGTCGACGGCGCGCGCGAGATCGACGGCGCGCAGCGGTGGAACGCCGGCCGCGAGCGAGGCGGAGAACGGGTCGGCGGGCAGCGAGAAGCGTTCGATCTCCTCGGCCGCAACGCCCGAAAGCATCGCAATCTCCGCCGCATCCCCCGGCGCGCCCGGCGGCAGCCCGGTCTGCACGGCCTTGAGCGCCCGCGGCGCACGCCCCAGGCCCGCGAGCGCGCGCACGATCGTCGCCGTCGCGCGCGTCTTGCCGACGCCGGTATCGGTGCCGGTCACGAAGATGCGCAGCGCGTTCATGCCATCGCCGCGCGCAGACGCTCGATCAACACATCGACGTGCTCCTTGCGATGATCGGCGCGCAGCGACAGGCGCAACCGCGACGAACCGCGCGGCACGGTCGGCGGACGAATCGCGGGAGCCTCGATGCGTCCCGCGCGCAACTGCGCGGCGACGGCGAGCGCCCGTTCTTCACTGCCCAACACGATCGGAACGATCGGAGAGAACTCCGCCGGGCTTGCTATTCCGAGCGAGGCCAGCCCCGCGTGGAGATGCGCGTACGTCTCGCGAAGATGCGCGCGACGCCGATCGCCGAGTTCGCCGGCGAGCAGCATCAGGGAAATCCGCGCCGCCGTTGCCAGTGCCGGCGGCATTGCGGTATCGAATATAAAGCTTCGCGCCCGATTGACGAGCAACTCGATCGCATCGGCGGCACCGGCGACGAAGCCGCCGAAACAGCCGAACGATTTCGAGAGCGTTCCCATCACCAAGATGCGTTCGTCCTCGACGCCGTAGGCCAGCCCGGCACCGCGCGCGCCGAGCACTCCGAGCGCGTGGGCTTCGTCGAGTATCAACACGTCGTGCGGCCCGAGAAGTGCCCGATAACGCGCGACGTCGATCGCATCGCCGTCCATGCTGAAGAGGCTCTCGCTAACGACCGCACGGGGGCGGCCGTCGCCGATTGGGGGATTTCCATGCGCGAAGATCGCGCGCGGCGTCCGCGAAAGCCGCATGCCATCGATCCAACACGCATGGTTGAGTTCGTCGGAGTCGATTCGATCGACGAGGTCGCCGATCGTCGGCGCGACACCGATCGCGGCGTGATATCCCGACGAGAAGAGCAACGCGCGTTCGCGCCCCAACCACCGCGCGAGCTCTTCTTCCAACAGGTAATATTCGCGGTGACGGCCGCCGAGCAGCCGCGATCCACCCGAGCCCACGCTTCGCGCTCGGCGCAAGGCTTCGACGACCTGCGGTTCGCGCGCGAGCGAAAGGTAATCGTTTCCGGAAAAATCGATCGCGTCAGGGTGCCCTTGAGGCTCCAGCGAGCGACGGCGATGCATGCCGTCGATCTGCGCGAGTTGCTCGCGCGCACGTTCGAGATAGCTCACGGCCCCAACTCCACGACCAACGCATCGAAAAACGCATCGACTTGCTCTTCGCGCGAACAGAGCGGAGGCACGAACTGTATGACGTCGCCGATCGGTCGCATGAAATGTCCGGCGCGGTATAGGCCGTCTGCAATCCGCCACGCCGGCGTGAGCGACCCGCGTGGTTCGATGCGTTCGGCGTGCAATTCGATCCCCACCATCGTGCCGACCGCGCGCACGTCGCGAACGAGCGCGTGGAATCGCAGCGAATCGAGCCTACGGCGAATGCAGGCGGAAAGCGAGAGCGCCGAGACGATCGTGTGTTCTTCATCGAAGAGCGCGAGGCTCGCGAGCGCGGCCGCACAAGCGATGGGATTGCCGGCGTACGAATGCCCGTGAAAAAGATGTTTGAACTCGAGATACTCCCCGAGAAAGGCTTCGTACACGCGCTCGGTCGCCAGGGTCGCCGAGAGCGCGAGCGCTCCGCCGGTGATGCCTTTTCCCAGCACCAGGAGGTCGGGGCGAATCGGCGCCTGTTCGAAGGCGAACATCGTTCCCGTCCTTCCAAAACCGGTCGCAATTTCGTCGCAGATCAATAACGGAGTCATCCCCGCGAGCAGCTCGTAGCGATGTCGCGAAACGGTACGCATGCCGGCCGCCGCTTGCACCAGCGGCTCGACAATGACTACGGCGATGTCGTCGCTCGCGAGATCGACGCTGCCGAGTTCGTACGTTTCGAAGGTGATCGCGGCAAAACGCTCGTTGAAAAGGGCGATGTTCGAACAACTCATCGCCCCGACGGTATCGCCATGGTAGGAATTGTGCAGCCGAACGATGCGCGTGCGCTGCGGTTGCCCGATATTTTGCCAATACTGAAGGGCGATCTTGACCGCGGTCTCGACCGCACTCGCGCCGTCGGAGGCGAAGATTGCGTGCTGCATTCCGGTCAGCGCGCAGAGCCGTGCGGCGAGGCTCTCGGCGACGGGATTGCTCGCACCGAGGGCGGTCGCGTGGTCGAGCAGATGGGCCTGCTTCGCAATCGCTTCGGCGATCCGCGGGTGACAGTGCCCGTGGATGGTCGTCCAGATCGAGCTCACCGCGTCGAAGAGTCGGGCGCCGTTTTCGTCGTAGAGCCAGCTCCCCTCGCCGCGCACGAAGCGGCGGAGGTGCGCCTCCGGAGCGTTCATCTGGGTAAAGGGGAGCCAATGGTGAGCGGTGCCGAGCATCACCGTCGCCTGTACCCGCCGGATGCGCCGCACCCCTTGTGCGAGCATGAGTGCCGCACCCCGGAGGCGTACCAACAGCGAGCATGAAACCCGAGGTCGTCATTGTCGGCGCCGGCCCCGTCGGCTGCTCGCTCGCGCTGGGGCTCGCTCACCACGGCGTGCGTTCCCTCGTCATCGAGCGTTCCCGGGAGATTGCTCGGGAATCGCGCGCCCTCGTGATCTGGCCGCGAACCGCCGAACTCTTGCGCGATTGGGGTGCCTGGGAGCCGCTCCTGGCGGCGGGACGCTTTACGACGCTCTTCACCCCGCACGATGCCGCGAGCAACGAAGCGCTGCTCTCGGTCGACTTTCGCGAGATCGCCGATAGCGTCGAGAGCCCCGGCGTCCTCTTTATTCCGCAGTACGACACCGTTCGTATTCTGCGCGAACGCGTCGCCGAGCATTCGCTCTGCGAGATCCGCTACGACGAAGAAGCGGTCGCGCTCGAACAGGATGACGACGAAGTGCGGCTCGGCGTGCGCGGCGCGAACGGGACGACGACGCTTTCGGCACCCTTCGTCGTCGGCGCCGACGGCGCGCACGGCTTCGTGCGACACGCCCTCGGTTTCGCGCTGCAAGGCGCGACCTATTCCACCCGCGTCGCGATCGCCGATATCGGGATCGAGAGCGATGAGGGCCGACGATTCCCTTCGCCGCGCATCGCGCTCGATGCGCCGGGGCTCCTTCTCGGCATCGAGTACGCACCCGGGCTCTGGCGCACGATCGCGTCGGTCGCTCCGAGCGTCGGCGACGACGACGCGCTCGCGCCCGACGCCCACGCGAAACGCATCGCCCACCTCTTCGGCGAGGACGCACGCACCTCGACGGTTTTCTGGAGCAGCCTCTTTCGCATCCATCGTCGCCACGCGCCAAACTTCATCTCGGGGCGCGTCGCCCTCGCCGGCGATGCGGCGCATCTCAATAGCCCGGCGGGCGGACAGGGCATGAACGCGGGCATCCACGACACGGCGAATCTTGCCTGGCGGCTCGCGTGCGCCTTGAAATCGTCGCAGTGCGCGAAGGCGTTGCTCGTCGGCTACGACATCGAACGGCGCGAGATGCAGAACGACAGCATCGAGCGCACCACCGATCTCGCGACCCGCCTCGCCGTCTACGCACCACCCTCGTTGAAACGCTTTGCCTTCGCGTGGATGCGCCGCAGCCTTCGCGCGCGTGGCATGCGTAGAAAAGCCTGCCGCACCCTCGGCATGCTCGACGGACGCTACACCCGCTCACCCGATGTCGATACCTCGCACCCACTTGCGGGGCGCCGTATCGGCGATGTCGCCCTCGATAACGGCCGGCGCATCAACGAAGAGCGCCGCGGACGTGCGGCGCTGCTCTGCTGCGGCGACGTGCGACTCGACGGCATCGAGACGCTCGCACTCGCAAAACCGCCGAAGCGCTGGCTGCTCAAGCACCCGAGCGCGATCGTCATTCGCCCCGACGGCTTCGTCGCCGCAGTGATCGAGAAACCGACGCGCGCGCGCGTGGAAGCGATGTGGAAGCGCGCGTTCTGCTGCGCTTCGCCGTTGCCGGGGACGGAGGGCGAATGAGCACGCCCTTCCTCGTCGCCGCGCTGCTCGTTATCGCCGCGCTCGCGGCCACCGCCTATATTGCGGCGAAGTCCGGCATCCCGCCGCTCCCTCGCGTCTTACGTTTCGCCCTGGAGCTTGCGGTCTTCGCGGTCGGGCTCATCGTGCTCGATAGCGCGATTTCGGGCTTTCACCTCAACGTTGCACCGATCGGTCGCGACGAAGGCGCGGGGCTCCTTGCGGCCTATGCGCTCCTAACGGTGATCCCGGCCTGGCGCCGCATGGGGAGCGGAAAAAATCCATGAAATCGACCTTCTTTGTAGACCGATGGTTTGTCCTTAAAGCGCTCTGCGTCGCAGCGGGGCTCGTACCGATGGCGGTGCTCGCCGCCCCGATCTTCGATGGGTGGCACCTACCAAGTTCGCGAGAGGCGACGCTCCTGCTCGCGATCATCTTTGCGGGCACCATCGGCTTATCCGTGGTGCGACGCGCCGAGCTTCGCGCAAAAAACATCGCCTTTCCGGGGGTCGCTCCGCGCACCCAGGCAATCGTGCGGGTGGTCAGCCAAAGCGTCCTCGTTGCGCTTGGAGCGGGTTCGGCGATCTACACGTACTCGCTCGGCCTTCGAGCACCGCAAAACTATGTTGGAGCGCTGCTTATCCTCAGCGCGGGACTGATCGGGCTCGCACCTGCACTCTCCGCCCTTCAGCGCGAACGAGCGCAGCGCTGAGGCCGGGCCCGACGAGATCGTGACGTAATGTCCGAAACAAATAGCGTCGGCATTCAAAACATTGCGCGGTGGCGGGCTTCCACCTCAACATCGCGCCGATGGGTCGGAACGAAGGCGCGGGGCTCCTTGCGGCCTATGCGCTCCTAACGGTGATCCCGGCTTGGCGCCGAATGCACGCAATAAGAAAATGACGATCAAGCGCATTCTTCTCTCGGGGCTCGTCGGTTGGATCGGAATCGACATCTACATGTCGGTGCTCCTCTCGGTCCAGCACGCAGCGACTCCACTCCAGCTCTTTCAATGGGACGCATCGAACGCACTCGGCGCGGCGGCGTTCTCCGGCGGAGTCGCCAGTGCACTCCTCGGTTTATTTTTTGATCTGATCGTCAGCCTCGCCTGGGCGACCGCTTACGTCTTGCTTTTCGCGCGCGACGCACGTGCCGAACGCAACGTTCTCGTGCGCGGCATTCTCTTCGGTGCGGCCGTCATGATCGTCATGCGCTGGGTGGTCGTTCCGCTCGGACATGCCGTCTCTCCGCCCGCAACCGCGGCGAGTATAGCAAATCTTCTCGCCGCGCACATCATCTCGTTCGGTATTCCGATCGCCTACGCCGTCTCGCGAATCAAACGCTGAGGCCGGCTCGGATTAGGTTGTTTCGATTCGTTCTTCGATCGAGACGTTGTAGAGGAAGAGGAACTTGCCCCATTCGTCGGGCAGCGTATTGCGTTTCACCTGAATCCACGGGATGTATTTCGGCTGACGCGGTTTGCGCTGGAGTTCCATGTTCGCTTCGGTCGGCGTGCGGTCGTTCTTGCGATTGTTACAGCGCATGCACGCGCAGACGAGGTTCTCCCACGTAGAAGGGCCACCGCGCGATTTGGGAACGACGTGATCGACGGTCATCAGCCGATCGCCTTGCTTCCCGCAGTACTGGCAGGTGTGGTCGTCGCGAATCAAGACGTTCTTCTTCGTAAGCGCGACGCGTTGGCGCGGCCGACGAATATAATAAAGCAGGCGGATGATCGATGGCATGCGCATCGCGAAATTTGCGGAGTTGATCCGCCGGTCGCGGTCGTGCACGATCTCGGCCTTCCCCGCGAAGATCATCTTCACCGCGCGCTGGAACGACGTCACGT
>JAJXXM010000312.1 GCA_021781095.1 bacterium | reverse complement strand
CCGTTCCCGACAAGCGTTCTATTTTGCGGCTCCGACCGGCGCCTTCGGCTTGGGATTGACGATGTGAATCGCCTTTCCGTGCGCGGCTTCGGCCGCATCCATGATGCCTTCGGTGAGCGTGGGATGCGGATGGATCGAGAGCCCGATATCCTCGAGCGTCGCCCCCATCTCCAGGGCGATCACGCCCTCGCCGATGAGCGATTCGGCCTGCGGAGCGATGATATGCATGCCGAGCAGCATATCGGTCTTTGCATCGCCGACGAGTTTGATGACGCCGTCGCTCTCGTTCATCGTGCGCGCGCGCCCGCTCGCGGCGAGCGGGAACTTGCCGATACGCACTTCGTAGCCCTTCGCTTTTGCCTCTTCCTCGGAGAGCCCGACGGTTGCGACTTCGGGATCGGTGTAGACGCAATTAGGAATCGCGATCGGATCGAACGCCGCACTCGTATCGCCGCCGATGACTTCGGCCGCTACAACACCTTGCTTCATCGCGCGATGAGCGAGCAGCGGTTGCCCGGTGACGTCGCCGATTGCATAGATATGCGCGACTTTCGTGCGCATGCGGGCATCGACGGCGAGGAAGCCTTTCTCGTCGACGGCGAGCCCAGCCGCGGCGAGATTGAGCGCATCGGTGACGGGGCGGCGCCCGACGGCAACAAGCGCCATCTCGAATTCGCGCGTCTCATCTTTGCCGCCGGTGCCCGCTCCGGAGATCGTCGCCTTGACGCCCTTTGCCGTCGCTTCGAGCGCGGCAACCTTCGTGTCGAGCATGATCTCGACGCCCTGTTTTTTGAGGATACGCCCGAGCGTCTTTGAAATCTCGATATCGCTGCCGGTCAGAATCTGCGGCAATGCCTCAACGACAAGAACCTGCGCGCCCATGCGCGTGTAGACCGTCGCGAACTCTAAACCGATAACGCCGCCGCCGATGACGAGCATGGTCTTGGGGATCTGCTTGATGGAAACGGCGTCGTCGGAGTTGATGATGCGTTTGCCGTCGCGCGGCCACGCTTTGATATCGATCGGCGCCGAACCCGTCGCGATCACCACATGCGCGGCGCGGATACGTTCGTTGCTTCCATCTTTGCCTTTCAGCGCGATTTCGTTCGGAGAGACGAACGACGCTTCACCGTACATGAACTGTACGTTGTTCGCTTTGAAGAGCGTCTTTACGCCTCCGACGTTCGATGCGACGACGTCGTTCTTGAATTTTTCGACGCCGGCGCGATCCACCGTTGCTTTGGGAACTTTTAATCCGACCGCTTCGGCATGTTCGATGTGACGAATCACTTCGCCGACATGCAGCAGCGCTTTCGTAGGGATGCAGCCCCAGTTCAGGCAGACTCCACCGACCTCGTCGCGATCGACGCAGATGACGGATTTCCCAAGTTGGCCGAGCCGGATGGCGGCATGATAACCGCCGGGGCCCGCACCGATGACGACGGCATCGACCTGATGTTCGGCCACGAAAAGACTCCTTACGCGCAGGCGTGGATGAGGGTTGGTAACCACCAATTATTCCGCCGCGGAAGGCGGTGGGCCTCCGTGGTCCAATTGGATCCATCCATGAGCAAGATTGGTGCGCCCAACCTCCCCCTCCAACTCGACCGCGAGTCGATCGTTCCGCTCTACCGTCAGCTGTACGAGGGTTTGCGGGAGGCGATTCTCTCCGGTTCGCTTCCTGAATCGACGCGTTTACCCCCCGAGCGCGCGATGGCCGAGCGCCTGGAGATCAATCGCAGTACCGTCGTGCGCGCCTACCGCGAACTCGTCGCCGACGGCTTGCTCGACCAACGCGTCGGCTCCGGTTCGCGGGTGGCATCGCGTAAGCGCGCGGTCTCTGCAGGAGAGCGCGGAGCAAGCGTCCCCTGGTGGGTGACGTTGCCGCCGTGGCGGGTCGGTGAGTTCCCGATGGTACTCGGCGAGCTCGCGGCAAAACAGGAGCCCGGGCGCATCTCATTCGTGCAGGGAGTCGCTCCCGACGAACCTTCGCCGCTCGCCGAACTTGCAGGCTCGTTCGCGCGGGTCGCGAGCGATCCGCGGTTTATTCTTTCGTACGGCGACTCGGAGGGATACGAGCCGCTTCGCGAGGCGATTGCGGCACGCATGCGCGCCCGCGGCGCACGCAGCGTCGTGGCCAAGAACGTCATCGTGTTGACCGGATCGACGCAAGGAATCGCGATCGTCTCTCAGAGCCTTGCCGAGGCGGGCGATGAAATTATCGTTGAGTCACCTTCGTATCCGGGAGCCTTGCAGATATTCCAAATCGGCGGGTTGCGGGCGATCCCTATTCCGGTCGACGACGAAGGCATGCGCGTCGATCACGTCGAGGCGATTCTACGTACGCGTCGTCCCCGTTTTATCTACACGATGCCGTCGATGCACAATCCGACGAACGTCACCATGAATTCCGATCGGCGCGATCGTCTCGCCACGATAGCGCGGCGAGCCGGCGTTCCGATTATCGAAGACGATCCCTACGGACCGCTCGCATCGCACAACGAAACGCCCTTGCTCGCCCTCGCTCCGGATCACGTCGTCTATCTTTCGACTTTTAGTAAAACGGTAGCGCCGAGCTTGCGTGTTGGTTGGATGGTCGCTCCGCGCACGATCGTCGATGGTTTTTTAATGCGCAAGCAGGCCTACGATATGGCGACGAGCCTCTACGTTCAAGCCGCTATCGTCGATTATCTCGAACGCGGCTACGACGCGCATATCGAACAGCTGCGCGAAGAATTACACTTGCGCAGGAAGATCGCCGATGAAGCGATTGCGAAGTACTGGCCCAGCGGCGTTCGTGCGATCGGTCCGAGCGGCGGCTTCTATCTTTGGGTCGCAACCCCACGCGAGATGCGCGCTCGTCCTTTGCTCGATGCCGCCGAGCGTCTCGGTGCTTCGTTCCTTTTCGGCGAAGCGTTCTACGCTAATTCAGGCGGCGACCATAATTTTCGCTTGGCATTAACCGCGGTTCGACGCGACGAAATCTCTGAAGGTATTCGTCGTATCGGCGAAGCGATGCGTAGCTTGCGCGGATGACGGGGATTCAAAAACGTTTGCTTGCCTGGTATGCAAAATACGGGCGGGCAAATTTGCCTTGGCGCGTCGTGCGGAATCCGTACTACACCGTCGTTAGCGAATTTATGTTGCAACAGACGCAGGTGGATCGCGTCGTTCCGATTTTCGGAACTTTTATATCGCGTTTCCCGACATTTGCGGCGTTGGCGAAGGCTCCGCGTTCGGAAGTCGTGCGTTACTGGAAAGGGCTCGGCTATAACACGCGAGCGGTTCGCTTAAAGGCGCTCGCCGATGCGGTGGTTTCACGGTTCGAAGGCGAGATGCCCAGCGATGAGAAGGCGCTGCTCGAATTGCCCGGCGTCGGCCCATATACCGTCGCCGCGATTCGGGCGTTCGCCTTTAACTATGACGCGGCACCAAGCGATACGAACGTTCGTCGTATCGTCCATCGCGTACATTTCGGTATCGAATATCCGGCCAAAGCGAGCGTAAAAGAACTCGAGCTGCTCGCGCGCCAACTCGTTCCCAAAGGCGAGGCGCACGACTGGAGCTCGGCGATGATGGATCTCGGAGCGCTCGTTTGCACTGCGCGAGCCCCGCGCTGTGCCGCCTGTCCGCTGCAAACGCTCTGCGTTGCCGCGCCGATTGACGCTGCGCGCCTCGAGCGCCTGCGTGAAGAGTTTGCCAAGACGACGAGGGCGAAGGAACCGGTCCCATTTGAATCGACGGCAAGGTTTGCGCGTGGTCGCATCGTCGATCGTCTGCGAGAACTCCCTTCGGGAGAACGCATATCGCTCCTCGATTTGGAGCGCGAAATTATCGGCGTAGTGCCTCCGAAAATCGGCGAACAATTCGACGAATTGGTTGCCGCTCTCGAGAAAGACGGCATCGTGGCTCGCGACGGCGATACAATTTCTTTAGCCTAAAGTTAAAAATCGAAAACTGCGTCGTAGCGCGCCGTAGCGGTTGCAAGGCGAATCCCCGACTCTTCGTAGATTCCAAATTCGGTGTAGCGGGGCGCGTAGATGTGGAGCGAGAGTGCCTCCTGCTTCGTTTCATTCGTAACGCTGTGGAGATCGCGCGCTCCCTCCAGAGCGTCACCCTCACCAACGTGTTGCACGCTGCGCCCGATCAATCGTAACGAGGGTCGATCGGCTCCGTTCTTGCTCTCGGTTCTCAGGTAGCGCGTGACTTGCAATTCGCCGGTGAGCACGCGAGTGGCGCAGTAGGAGTCGCCGTGGTCGTGAATCGGCGTCGTCGCACCGGGGAACCAAAGCAACGCGAGAACTTCGAAGTCGTTGCAAAGAAAGAGACGCGAGCGCGTGTAACCGACTTTGCGGCGCGGAAGCAAGCCCTCCCAGTGCGAACGGCTTGCGAGGCGCTCGCCGATGATGCGATCGAGGTCGAGCCCGGCGATCATGCGACCCGACTCTCGCGTTCGCGTGCCATGCGTATCGCGATCGCACGCGCTTGTTCCACGATCTCCGGGACCGCAGTGCTCTCGAAGAGGATGCCGCGGAGCATCGGCCCAATGGCGATCAATCGCTCGTCGATAAGTCCTTCGGCATCGATCGCTTCGCCGTACGGTGTCGCATCGAGAGCGAGGCGAAGCGGATCGCGGCGAATGAGGCCGCGATGCAGCAGCGCGTGTATCAGCGGGTTGGGGTTCGTGTGTAGGTCTCCGTTCGGGCCGGTGCAGTTGACGACCGATGCAACGCTGATCCGATCCTGTTCGCCGCGGCGTCGATAGACGATCTCGATACCGTCCGCTCCCTCCGCGGCGGCGACGATTTCACCTTGCAACGGTACGTAGCGTCCCGCGCGACGAAGCGCGATGACGGCGTCCTCGGTGGCCGGCGGGACGCGATAGCGTAGCGATCCCCACAGAGCGGAGAGTCGCTCGAGAAATTGACGACGTTGCGCGATCGTCCACCCCAGCCAGATGCGTTGCGAGGGACGCCGAAGCGATTCGGCGACCTCTCGCCAATCGCCGCCGGCAGCGACGCGCCGCTCCATCGCCGATCGTACCGAACGAAACAACGAGAGCGGAGACTCTTCGTCGATACCAAGTTCCGTGTAGCGACAGGCGCGAATTTCGGGAGCCTCGCGAGCGGGGAGATAGCCGTGACGCGCGAGTGTGTACGCCGTTCCACCCTGCATCGTGTGCCGGTAGGCGGCAACGCGATCCATTGCGGTGAGCCCACTACCGATGCAAAGCATGTCACCAGCGGGGAGTTCGTCGATTCGAGTGCGCCACGGATCGCCGAAATAGCGTTCGCTTTCGCGTAATTCGCGCGGTAAGAAATCATCTGCCGGGGGCGCATTCCCAAGCGCGAGTACCACAGTATGCGCGCGGAAGCGACGACCGCGCGCATCCGTGAGGACGAAGCCATGCCTTCCACGATCGATATCGACGACTGTGGTGCGTTCGATGCGCATCTGCGGCCGTTCTGCGAGCGCGGCTTGAAGTGTTGTGCCGACGTACGCGCCGAAGCGCTCCCGTGTGACAAGCGTCTCCGGATAGCATCGTAATGCGTTGATGAGATGCCCTGAGTCGTCGGCGATAATACTCATCGCGCGGGCCGGGCCGTTCATAAGCCATTGCGGCGAAATGTCACCGTACGCGGCGCCGCGTCCGGGTTCTTCGGGGGAAAACAAGCGGAGGCGCGCGTGCCGCGCGAATCGTGCGCAGGCAATAGCAACCGCTGCGCCGGCAAGGCCGCCGCCGATAACGGCTAGATCGTCGACCTCCCGTTCGCCCTTCATCGTAGCCGGTTCATCGGCAGGTTGCCCGCGGCGATTGAGCGCAAAATATCGCCCGTGGCTGTAATTCCGTTTCCAAATCGTAAAGTTTCGAAAACGATTGCGAAAAAAGAGCTGGAGCTTCTCGAGAAAGCCTATCCCCACGCCGTGACCGCGCTCTCCTATCGTAACCCGTTCGAATTACTCGTCGCCGTCATCCTCTCGGCGCAGTGTACCGACGCGCGGGTGAATTTGACGACCCCAGCGCTCTTTGCCGCCTATCCGACGCCGAAGGCATTGGCGGCTGCGCGGGCGAGCGATGTCGAACGCTTGATTCAGTCTTGTGGCTTTTTTCGAATGAAGGCAAAAAACATTATCGCTGCAGCACGTGCATTGGTCGAGACGCACGCGGGCAAGGTGCCCGAAACGCGAGAGGATCTCGAAGCGCTTCCCGGCGTCGGGCGAAAAACGGCAAGCGTCGTGCTCTCGGTCGCTTTCGGCGAGGCCGCATTTGCCGTCGACGAACTCCCCGCTGGTAACATGCTTTGCATCGGT
>JAJXXM010000225.1 GCA_021781095.1 bacterium | reverse complement strand
ATAACTTAGCGAACGTCGATACGACGGGTTTTCGTCGCAACGTCGCGCATTTTCAGGATCTGGTCTACCAGCAAATTCAAGCACCGGGTGCGCCGATCGGCGCCTCGATCGTTCCGGTCGGTCAGCAGGTCGGGCTCGGCGTGAAAGTCGGTTCGTCGGAGAAGGTCTTCACGCAAGGCTCGCTCCAGCAGACCGGGAATCCGCTCGATGTCGCGATTGAAGGCGACGGCTTCTTCCAGGTCACGCTTCCCGACGGTACGACGGGATATACCCGCGACGGCTCGTTCAAAGTCGATGCCAACGGCGCCGTGGTGACGGCCGACGGATACTTCGTCCAGCCGCAGATCACGATTCCCGCGAACGCGACCTCGGTACAGATCGGTCAAGACGGCACCGTTACCGCCCTCGTTCCGGGCAGCGCGATTCCGCAGCAACTCGGGCAACTGACGCTGGCGCGTTTCGTCAACAACGCCGGGCTCTCGCCGATCGGCGGGCAGAATATCTACACGCAGACCGCGGCGAGCGGTCCGCCGGTGGTGACGCAGCCCGAACTCAATGGTGCCGGCTCGCTGCAGAGCGGTTACCTCGAGAACTCGAACGTCGAGGTCGTCAACGAGATCGTCAATATGATCGTTTCGCAACGCGCGTTTGAAGCTAACTCCAAGGCGATCACCGCCTCGGATCAGATGCTTCAGACGGCGAATAATTTGGTGCAGTAACGACCATGCGCACCATGCTCGTTGGGTTTATGCTGCTTCTGTCGGTCATCCATGCGCGACCGGCAGCAGCAGCATATGCCCACGCGCAAAGAATCCCCGCGGCAGAGATTACCGCGCTCGCCCGCTCGGCGATCGCGCGGATGCCGCACGGAGCGAGGATCGCCTATCTCCCGGTCTCGTCGCTCTCCGATCAGTTCGTCGACCGCGGCCGCGTCTCGCTGCACGTGCAGTCGCCGCTGGTCACGACGGCATACGTCAACGTGCCCATTGCGATCGATCTCAACGGGCATTTCCTGCGAACGGTTTTCGTCGGCTACCGCATCCAACATTATGTGATGGCCGCGACCGCCGCGCACGATCTCGCGCCCGACACCGTGCTCTCGGCGAGCGACCTGAAGATGGCCTTGGTGCCGTCGACCGGCCTTCCGCTCAACGGCACGAAGGTACTCGTCGGCCGACAAATTATCGCGCCGGTTCGCGCCGGGCAACCGATTGCAATCGAGCAGACGCTCGTCAATCAGATCGTCCGCGCCGGAATGAGCTGCGTGCTCGTGATTCGCGATCGCGGCGTCTCACTCGTCGCCGACGTGATCGCCCGCAGCAGCGGAGGGCTCGGCGACCAAGTATCGCTGTACAACCCTCAGACCAATAAGTTGCTCTCCGGCACGGTAGTCGGGCCGGATCGCGTCGAACTCGATCTCTCCGGAGGAGATGGACGATGAACAGAATGATACGCCGCCTCGCGCTCGCAGGGCTCTGCTGCTTCGCTGCAACCGCAACCGCGCTCGCCGGATCGCTCTACGTTCCTGCGCCTGCACCGGCCGGTCCCGGGCATCCCTTGCAACTCGGCCCCGATCATCGTGCTTCGCAGATCGGCGATCTCGTCTATGTCGTCTACGATTTCAGCGTCGCGAGCAACAGTTCGAATATCGTCAACAACAGCAAGACCGCGAGCCTCGGCTATCCCGGCGCGACCGGTAACCTTGCGCTGGCGTTCCTGCGGATCCCCACTTCGATCGGCGGGTCGTCGCAGGTGCAGTCGCAGACGCAGCACACGGGACAGAACAGCTTCGTCTCGGCGATGATGGCAACGGTGGTGAACGTTTTGCCGAGCGGTGTCTTACAGATCGAAGGCAACCAGGGGCTCACGGTCAACGGCAGCGCTCAGGTTCTGCACGTTATCGGTTACGTGCGTCCCGAAGATATCGACTCGACCGATCAGGTCTTGAGTTCGCGTATCGCCGATGTCCAAGCGACCTTCTCGGGCAATTTCCAAGAAGGTCATAAGGGCATTATCCGCAAGATCTTGGACTTCTTGTTCTAGCCATGAACGCTCGTACGCAGATGCTTCGTCGCTTCTCCGCACTGTTGGCCGCGCTTGCCTTCGTAGCAACGCTCGCCGCGCCGCAAGCAACGATGGCGGCATTTTTCGAACGCGTTCTCGTCAAGAACATCGCGCGCGTCGAAGGCGTCACGTCGAATCAACTCGTCGGATATGGTGTCGTCGTCGGTCTTCAGGGAACCGGCGATTCGACCTCGGTGCTCTTTACGAGCCAAACGGTCCAAAATATTCTCCAGTCTTTCGGGCTTACGGTTAGTAGCCAAGCGGTACGCACGCGCGACGTCGCTGCGGTGATCGTGACGGCATCGCTGCCGCCGTTTGCACACCAAGGGGATAAGATCGACGTCACCGTTTCGGCGATGGGCGACGCATCGACGCTTCAGGGCGGTACGCTCGTGCTTACCGAACTGCACGCTGCAAACAATCTCGTCTACGCGACCGCGCAAGGAGCGATATCGGTCGGCGGTTTCGTCGCCGGGCCCGCAGCCGGGAACAGCATCACGCAAAATTACACCGCGGTTGGTATGGTGCCGCGCGGCGGCATCGTCGCGCGCAGCATGAAGACGCCGATCACCACGGGAAATGGCAGCGGTTTCAATTACGTCCTCACGACGCCGGATTTTAAAACGGCCGCCGATCTTGCCTACACGCTCAACGGGCATTTCGGCTACGGAACGGCTCGTGCGCTCGATGCAGAGACCATCCACGTCACGCTACCGCGCGCGTACGCTGGGAACGTCGTCCAATTTCTCGCCGACGCTTCCGATCTCGGCGTGCAACAAGACGAACCGGCGATGGTGGTGATGAACGAACGAACCGGAACGATTGTTTTCGGCGGCGATATCAAACTCGCGCCCTGCGCGATCGCACACGGGAATCTCACGATTACGATTTCGACCCGGAATAAGGTCGTTCAGCAGCCGTTCACCACCGCATCACCGGGAACGCAAAGCAATACGACGATCACCGCGACGAAAAAAGGCAAGCAACTCGAATTCATTGCCGGCGCTGCGACGCTCGCATCGGTCGTGCGCGCGCTCAATACGCTCGGCGTATCTCCCCGCGATCTGATCGCCATCGTTCAAGCGCTCCGCAGGGCCGGCTCGCTACAGGCGGAGGTCGTCTTACAGTAATGAGCGAGATCGCGAAAACCGGGGCCTCGCAACCGTTGAGCCCCGTCCAGCAGCAGGCGATGAAACGCCTCGATCAGGCGGCAACGCAGTTAGAGGGCGTCTTCTTGCAACTCGTTATGGGCGCGATGGATAAAACCGTCTCGCACGACTCGATTTTCGGCAAGCAGAGCAATGGAGAGCGGGTATTTCAATCGATGCTCAACCAGCAGCGTGCCGAAGAGATGGCCAAAACCGGAAGCATCGGTATCGCAAAGATCCTCGAAGAGCAGCTCAAGGCGAGCGTTCTCGCCGATGCATCGCAGGAAGCGAAGGTTAACGTCAAGAGGAGTACTGGACCGTGAGCGATTCATGGGAACTTTTTGCCAAGGCCCTCGGGGAGGAGTCCGATGCTTTGCGCGCCCTCGGCGAACGGGCTCAGGCCCTCTCGAAAGCGTTGGTTCACCTCGATGCGGAGCAAATCTCGGTCGCCCAACGGGCGCTCGAGGATGCACGCGAGAGCTTTTCGCGCGCCGCTTCCGAACGTCGGGCCATGCAGGTTCGCGGGTTCGGTACGATGACGCTGCGTCAGGTCTGCAGCTACGCGCCTCGCGCGCTGGCGTGGGAGATGAACCAACGCCTCGCCGAGTTGATGACGACCTCGATCGGCGTGACGATCACCAATAATAATAACAAAGCGCTCATAGCCGGCGGTATGGATCGCTTGGTGAAGACGACGTTGGCGATGCAGCGCGCCGCAAGCGAACCGAGTACCTACCGCCGACGCGGCTTCGTCGCACCACCGAGTAATAGCGTATTGTTGAGTAGCAAAGCATGAGTTTTATTCCGCAGGGCACCTTCTTCGATCTCAGCATGATGGGGGGCGCAATCAATGCCTTCCAATATGCTGAAAGCGTTACCTCGAATAATATTGCGAACGTGAATACGCCCGGCGCATCGCGTCAGAGCGTTATTCTCAACGAGGCTCCGCCGATCGCAGGGTCGCCTTTTTCGCCGACGCACTCCCAAGGGACGGTCGGTGACGGCGTGTTGGTTCAACAGATTCTTCGCATTCACGCCGATAATTACGATCAGCTTTTTCGCGGTGCGTCGTCGTCGCAGAATTTTTACAGCACCGAGCAGAACACGCTCAACGCGCTGCAATCGACGCTCGGCGACCCGAATTCCGGGATTGGCGCGCAGTATACGGCTTTCCAGACGGCGATCAATCAGCTCGTCGCTCAGGGGAGCGGCGCGCAAAGCACCTCCGTCCGGGCAAGCGTCATCGCGCAGGCACAGGCGCTTTCAACGGCCCTCAATAACGCTTCGAGCGCGATCGTAACGCAGCAAAATTCGGCGCTCTCGCAGGCGACGACGTTGGTAACGACGACGAACGGTATCCTCGATCAGATCGGGGCACTCAACGGGCAGATCCGTGCCTCGACGGCGGCGGGCGATAGCCCGAACACCTATAAGGATCAGCGCGACTATCTCATCGATCAGCTCTCGCAGTATCTTTCAACGCAGACCTCGATTCAGTCCGACGGCTCGGTGCTGGTGAGCGTGAACGGTCAGGCGCTCGTCAACGATACCGTCGTTTATCACCTTGCGGCGCCGACGGTCGGAACGGCAAGCAACGGCACGTCGACCTTCAAAATCAATTTTCAAAGCACGCCGCCGGCCTCGTCGAGCGCACCGGGCGTTCCGCTCGGAAGCGGTCAACTCGCGGCGCTGCAGGATCTCTACAACAATAAACTCACGGTCTACGGACATCAACTCGACCAGTTTGCGAGTTCGCTGGCCAACGAAGTCAATCGCATCACGCAATCCGCCTACGATCAGAACGGTCAGCCCGGCGCAGCGCTCTTCCAGCCGATCGTCGGAAACCTCCCAATCTCGGCGGGGAATATCAAAGCCGGGATTACCGATCCGGCGCAGTTGCCGATCGCGTTCGCCTCAACGGCCGCGGGAAGCCTCGTGATTCCGATGAACTCCGGTAACAACAGCATCGATACGTCGGCCTCGATGACGAACTACGCTTCGCTGGCGAACCCGCCGACCGCACCGCTGGTCGGGACGTTAACCGTGACGATCAACGGCATCCCGCAGACCTTTAACTACAATACGGGAACGACCGACAGCAGCGTCAATGCGTTTGTCACGCACTTTAACAGCGCGCATCTCGGCGTTACCGCTTCGTTCGATCCGAATTCGCAGCGGATCGTCTTCGCTCAAGATCCGACGAACGTCGACCCCGCGAGCCGAGCGGTACAGGGGGGAGCTCCGCAGCAGCCGGGCTTCACGATCTCCGATTCACTCGATACCGTCCCCGGAACGACACCGCCGAATCAATATCTTCTCGGCGTCTTAGGGGCCGGAGCGATCGACGGCGTCGCGCAGAATGCCGGAAACGCATTCGGCGCGCAGGATAACTCCGGCGCGAACGCTTTGCTCTCGGTCTTTTCCGCGAACGTCGGCGTGCCGGCATTGTTGACGACCTCTGCGGCGGCTGCGACGGCCGGAACGGCGACGACGGTGGCGCTGCCCGTGGGCGTCAGCGATATCGCGGTCGGCCAGGTCCTGACGATCGATGCGACCCCCGGCGGCGGAGCCCCGCAAGAAAACGTCGTCGTTACGGCGATCTCCGTGAATCCGACGACCGGAATCGAGTCGGTGACCTTTACGCCGAGCCTCGCCCACGCGGCCGGTTATTCGGTGCAGAGTGCCCAGACGCAGACCCTCGGGCAATTTTACGGCAACTTTGTCACCCGCGTCGGTCTCGATGGGCAAGCGGCGATCACCGGTAACCAAACGCAGACGACGCTCGCGAATAATATCAACCAGGTGCGCCAAAGCATCAGCGGCATCAACATCAACGAAGAGACGCAGAACCTCGTTCAGTATCAAAACGCCTATTCGGCAGCGGCGCGAACGATCAACGTCATCAACCAAATGATGCAGACGATCATTAACAATCTCGGAGTCGGGTCCTAAGGATAGGGAGTTCGAACATGCGTATCGCCACATCGTCACTCTACGAACAGCAAACAAACGCGATCGACAATCTCGTCGTGCAGCAGGCGACCGAAGGTCAGCAGCTCTCGACCGGGAAGTCGCTCAATCAACCCTCCGACAACCCCTCGTTAATCGCCGAGGATCTCGCCGTTCGG
>JAJXXM010000388.1 GCA_021781095.1 bacterium | reverse complement strand
ACCGACCGCGGCACCGAGCGCTCCCAGGAGCCCACCGCCGCCCGCGCTCTGAAGCACGCTCACGGTTTCCATGCGCACGCTGGAATCTTTCCAGAGCCAACCACCCGGTTCGACGTCGAGCACCTCACCTGCGGCGAGCGTCTTTTCAAAGACGTTCCCGTACCCATGAATCAGGAGCACGCCTTCACGGCTGCGCGCCAGGAACCGATCGACGAAAAGCCCGCTGCGCGAAAACAGCACGTTCGCAAGGCCCTGCTGCCAATAGTAGCTATACTCGATCTCTCCGGTCGCTAAGAGAAACTGATGTTCGCGCACGTCGACCGATTGGCCGGGAGCGAGCCGTAACGCGACGATCTGCCCGGGCGCCTCGCGCGAAAATGCGATATTTCCGGGGCCTTGCGCCGTCGAGATGAAAATCTGCAGGCCGGCGAAGAACCGCTGCGCCGCATTTTGGAGGCCCATGAAGCCGAGGCGAATCTGCGGCGACTTCCAGAGCACGATGTGGTGCTCGAAATAGACGGTCTCGCTCGCGCCGAGTTCCACATCGACGACCGGCACCAATTGCCCCTCGATGCGGATCGAACAATCGCCGATGCGAATGAGTTCCTTGGGATTGTCGGTTTCGGCGACGGGTTCGGTATAGTTGCCGACCCCCGTGCTGCTCGCCGCCGGGGCGCCGCAATTCGGGCAGAACTTCGCCTGTGCGGGAATCGCCGCTTGACAGCTGGGACAGTTCATAGGGAGACCGCTCCTTTCCGCGCGCGCATTCTCTCCAGCGATTTCATCAATCGAACGATGGCTTCGTTAAACGGCGTTGCGACGCCGGCCCTGCGGCCGAGCGCGACGACCGCGCCGTTGAGATGATCGATCTCGCTTTTATTGCCGAGCTCGAGGTCGAACGCCATCGAACTCTTACTCTCCGATCCGACCGCGATCACTTCGGTGACGTATTGCCACGGGTTGGCAAACGGTAACGCAATCTTCATCGCCGCAGCGACTGCGGCGGCCTCGTCGGCGAGCGATTCGGCGAGTCGAGCCGCATCGGGCTCGCGAAGGATCTCGCCCGCCGTACAATCGAGGATCGCCGAGAGCGCGTTCACGGCGGCATTCGCAACGAGTTTTCCCCAGAGATGCGGCTTGATATCGTAGACGACCGCGGCGCGCAATCCGCTTCGCGAGAGCAGCGTCGCGACCGCTTGCGCTGTCGCTGCCGATGCGCCCGCCGAACCGATCAGCGTCATTCCTTGTTCGGAGCTCCGCACCGAACCGGGAGCGACGGTCTCCGCCGACTCGGTCGTCACGCCGAGAATGACCGGGACCGCCCCGCCGAGCGCGGTCTTGATCGCATCTTCATTCCCGACGCCGTTCTGCAACGAGACGATCGCCGTCGTCGGGTTTAATTCGCCGGCAAAGGGACGCAGGGCGCGCAGCGTATCGACCGCCTTCACGAAGAGGAAGAGTACGTCGGAGGTAAAGAGGTCGCGCGCGCGCCGTGCGATGCGGATGGGGCGGGGCTCGGCGTCGTTCACGCGGAGCCCTTCGCGCTCGAGCCCGGCGCGCACCGTTTCATTCGATTCGAGAATCGTTACGTCGGCGATTCCCGCGAGATGAAAACCGAAGAGCGAGCCCATGGAGCCGCCGCCGATGAGGCCGATGCGCGGACGCGAATCGGGGTTATCGCGGTGCATCGGTAAATTCGACTCCGTAGACGTTCCGGCGCTGCGCGTGGAGGATGTCGCGCTCGCCGAAAAAGAGTCGGACGTTCGGCGCGACGCGGAGTTTTGTCGAGAGGTCGAGCATCGGCCGCGCGACGTCGTAGAGCTTGGTTGAAAAGCCGAGCGAACCGCGCGAATAGTCGCCGAGCACTCCGAGGCGCGAATAGAGAATTCCGCCGCCGAAATAGAGCCCTGGTCCGACACGTCGCACCGCTGCGAGATCGAGGGTGGTCGTGCCGCTACCGAGATCGTTCGCACCGAGAATGAATTGCGTCGGCGCGTTCGGCAAAAAACGCAGGGCGAGCGAACTGTTCGGCCCGCGCGATGAGCCCAGCAGCGGCGAGCCTCCGCCGACGCGTTCGGGCGCGTAACCGCTAATCCGCACGCGCGCCGATACCAAGGAAAAGCCTCGGTGGCGTTCGTGCGGTTCGGTCGTTCCCCCGTCGCGCCGCTCGCCCGTACGGAGGTGCCCGCCAAGAGCGCCGAGCAGGGAGTTCGCGCGTTGCGAGGTCTCGTCGAGGTTCCGAATGGTATCGCGCAGGCGGCGTTGCGTCGTCGGGTCGCCCGTGATGCTCTCCATATCGGTCGCCATCTTCTTCAGCTTCGCACTCGCCTCGGCGATATTCGTCGTCGTCGCCAACACGTTGCCCTTAAATGCCGGATCGTTCGCGATGCTCGCAACGATCTGCATCGTCGAATTGAGGGCCGTTGCGGTGCCTTGAATCTGCGCGAGCGTCTCGTTCAGCCGATTCGAGTTTCCACGAACGGTCTCGTCGAGCGCGCTGGTCATCGAAACGATGTGCCCGCTGGCGATCGTTAAATTACTCTGTAAATCCGTCGCAATCGCGTTGCTCTGAGCGGCGAGCCGCGCCACCGCCGTACTCGCCGTCGCGGTGAGGGCGTTGGTGTTTTCAAGCGTTTGTTGGAGCTCGTCGAGCAATTTCGGTTCGCGCTTGGCGACGTCGGCGAGCACGCTGTTGAGCACCTTGAGCTGCCCTTGCCCCTCGGTGACGAGATCGGCGATCGTCGCCGTATTGGTTCCCTGCGGCTGCTCGGAGATCGGAAGAACACCCGGCGGGATAATCTCGGGTTGTTCGCCGGGCTCGGGGCGAGGCGGCACGATCAGCAGGCTCGGGTCGCCGGTCAAGGGAGCCTGAATCAGGAAGCGCGATTCGCTGGGAATGCGGACGGCTTGCCCTCCCACGTGCGGCTTGATCGCGAGGATGACGTCGACGGTGGTATCGGGGAGCAGTTTGATGCTCTCGACGCTTCCGACGGATACGCCGCTGAAAAAGACCTGCGCGCCCGAATGGAGCCCCGCCGCGGAGCGAAAATGCACGCCGATTCGATAGCCCGAGTGCCGCGTACCGAAATCGGTGATGACGTAAAAGAATGCAAAGAGCAGGGCGAGCGCCGCCAGCGCGAAGGCTCCTACTTGTGCTTGCTTCGACATACCCGCCTCCCTTCTACACCGGTATCGGCCCGACCTCACTACCGGTGAGGAACTGTTGAACGAACGGATTGGTCGAGGTGCGTATCTCCTCGCGCGGTCCGTAGGCGATGATCGCTCCCTCGAAGAGCATTGCAACGTAGTCCGCCATCCGGAAAATCGAGTGGAGATCGTGCGAGATCACCACCGCGGTGCCGCCGAGCTTCTCTCGGAGGCGGAGGATCGTATCGGTAATGAGATTGGTAACGATCGGGTCGAGCCCGGTCGTCGGCTCGTCGTAGAGCACCAACTCCGGTCGCGTCACGATCGCGCGGGCGAAGCCGGCGCGTTTGAGCATGCCGCCGGAGAGCTCGTTCGGTAAGCTATCGTAGACGTGGCGCAAGCCGACGCTCTCGAGTGCGTCGTCGACGATATGCCGGATCTTTTCATCCGGGAGCGCGGTATGCTCCCGCAACGGCAAGCCGACGTTCTCACCGATGGTGAGACTATCGAGCAGCGCCGCAAACTGAAATGCGAGGCTCGTCTTCTGCCGGAGCTCGACGAGATCGCGCTCCGGAGTGTGGCAGAGATCGTGACCGTCGACGTACACGTGGCCGCTCGATGGCTCGATGAGTCCGTCGAGCAGGCGCAGGATCGTGGATTTCCCAGCACCCGAGAGGCCGACGATACAGGTAATCGCACCGCGAACGATCTTCAGGCTGCAGTTTTTCAGGATGACGTGCTCGCCGAAAGAGAGCGTCACGTCGTCGAGGCTGGCGTAAATCGTCGGTTCCATCGGTTAATGCCCGCCGAAGAGCAGGTAGCTCATAATGAAATTCGTCCCAAAGATCAGAATGATCGAGATCACGACCGCGCTCGTCGTCGCTCGGCCGACGCCCGCCGCGCCGCCGCGCGTCGAGAGCCCCTGATAGCAACCGACGAAAGCGATGATACAGGCGAAAATCAGCGCCTTGAGGAGCCCTTTGACGACGTCCTCAAAGCCGACGGCCTGACGGGCCGAGGAGATGAACGAGGCGGGATTGATGTGCGCGTACGCCTGGGCGATCCACATGCCGCCGAGAATCGAGATGACGTCGGCGAAAACCGTCAGCAACGGCAGCATGATCGCAAGCGCCAGCAATCGCGGAACGACGAGAAAACGCACCGGCGAGAGCCCCATCGAACGGAGCGCGTCGATCTGCTCGGTCACCACCATCGAGCCGATCTCGGCGGCGATTGCCGATCCCACACGTCCGGCAACGACCACCGCCGTGAGCATCGGCCCCAGCTCGCGTACCGAGGTATAGGTAACCGCTCCGCCGACAAGGCTCCCGATCCCGAACTGCACCGCTTGCTGCGCGGACTCCAGCGAAATCACCATCCCGGTAAAGAGCGAGGTCAGCAGGACGATCAGCAGCGAGCCGATGCCGAGTTCGTAGGCCTGGACGAAGGTTTCTACATAGCGAATCTGCGCGTGCACCAGCGAGCGAATGCTCTCGCCGATGAGCGCCGTCATGCCGCCGAGGTACTCGAGAAACGCAATCGTCTGTTCGCCGAAGCGCTCGAGGATGCGCATCGCTTATGCCGACGCCTCGTCGAGGAGGCCGAGCATCGCCCCGATATTCTCCAACCGTTTCACCGCCACGTTTCGTTCGGCGGTGAAATTCAGTTGCGCTTGTGCCAGCTCTGCGAGCCGACGATCGAGATCGCGCAATTGTGCCCGCGTCTGCACGTCGAAGCCCGCGAAATATCGCCGGAGAGCCCGGCGATAGGCCTCCTCCATCTCTCGCGTCGGCGCTCCGGTATCGAGCGCCTTGCCGACTCGATCGTGCAGCGAGCGAATCGCCGCCTCGCTAAAGTGGAAAGCGGACGCGCGTTCGTGCAGCGTGCGAAGGTCAGCTTCCACGCGTGCCTTCCTCGATCGCTTTACGCTGAATCTCGAATAATTCGCCGATTCCCTTCGAGGCCAATTCCAGCATCCGATCGAGCTCCGAGCGCCCGAACGGTTCGGCTTCAGCCGTTCCTTGTAACTCGACGTAGCGCCCCGCGTCGGTCATGAAGACGTTCATATCGACGTGCGCGGTGCTGTCTTCTTCGTAATTCAAATCGAGCATCGGCGTCCCATTGACGATACCGACGCTGATCGCGCCGACCAATCCGAGCATCGGCCAGCGGGCGCGCTCGGCTTGGGAAAACCGCTTCGATAATGCGATCGAGAGCGCGACGCACGCGCCGGTGAGCGACGCCGTCCGGGTGCCGCCGTCGGCTTGAAGGACGTCGCAATCGATCGTGATCGTTCGCTCGCCCAATTTTACGGTGTCGACGATCGCTCGCAACGAGCGGCCGATGATCCGCTGAATCTCGTGCGTGCGTCCGCCCTGCCGGCCCTTCGAGGCCTCGCGAGCGGTCCGCTCGCTCGTCGCTCGGGGGAGCATCGCGTACTCCGCGGTGATCCAGCCAAGCCCTTTCCCTTTCAGCCAGGGCGGGACGCGGTCTTCGAGCGTCGCCGCACAGAGCACGCGCGTACGACCGACCTCGATCAGTGCGGAGCCTTCGGCGAAGTCGAGCGGATTGGGCGTGATGCGCACCGGGCGAAGTTGGTCGGGGGCGCGTCCGTCATTTCTATGCACCACCCCAGGCTTCGCTATTCGACGGTGACGGTCTTTGCGAGATTCCGCGGTTGATCCACATCTTTGCCGTCGAGATCGGCGATGTGGTAGGCCAGGAGCTGCAAGGGGATCACGTTGACGATCGGGGCGAGCAACTCGTCGACCTTCGGCACCCAAAACACGTGGTCTGCGACCGAGGCGGCTTCGTCGTCGCCATGATTTGCGACCACGATCACCGGGGCTTCGCGGGCACGCGATTCCATCAAGTTCGAGAGCATTTTATCGCGCACGCGTCCGTGCGTCACCACGCCGATCACCGGGACGCTCGCATCGAGGAGCGCGATCGGCCCGTGCTTCATCTCGCCGGCGGCGTAGCCCTCGGCATGCAGGTAGGCGATCTCCTTCAGTTTGAGCGCGCCCTCCAAGGCCGTGGGATAGTTGATATAGCGACCGATGAAGAGCGCGCTGTGCGCCTTGCGAATCTTCTTTGCGACCTTGCGAATATCGTTACTGGCATTGAGGACCGCGTCGACCGCCGCGGGCAACAGGCGCGTCCCTTCGGCGATCTCTCGAATGCGTTCGAGCGGCGCCGTCTTTCGA
>JAJXXM010000204.1 GCA_021781095.1 bacterium | reverse complement strand
CCCGATTGCTCGAGCATATTTTCCGTCGAGGCGGTGCGCGAAGGCAACCGTCGGCGGCGTGATGAGCCCTTGAGCGACGAAGTAGAGCTGCTCGAAATCTTCGCGCAGCGCACCCGGACGCTCGATGGAGTCCTCATCGTTTTGATAGTTCGCCGTCAGAATATTGAACATTCCGCGACGACTACCGGAGAGCTCGGCGATTGCGGGAAGCACAGCCGTTGCTTTCTTCGCAGTAGCGGCTTTTTTCGCAGCAGCGAGTTGCTTCTTCAATGCATCGAGGTTATTGAGCATCGTGTCGATCTTGCCGAACATCACCTCGTACTTCATTGCGAAGGCAAAGGATCGGTTGTAATCGGCCTGCGTAAACTTCGAGCGCGGGTCGGGTTTTACGACAAATCGACGCGTGTAGGTCTTCCCGTCGAAGGTGAGCTTCGCGGTATAGGTACCCGGCGGCACCGCCGGCCCCTCAGGGAAGCCTTGGTACGATTTCTTCGCCGCGCCCTTCCACAGTGCGACCCCGTTGGTGCCCCAATCCCACACATAGCGGTTGAGACCAACGGCATTGGGCATGCGCGATTTCGCTTTCCCGGCGACTTTATGGGTGCCGGAGATCGAACGCATTAACTGCCCGCGAGCGTTGAAGATTTGCAGGGTCGGCGGGGTTTTTGCGTTCGCCGTTTTCTGATAGTAGTCGAAGATGGTGCCGAAGGGCGGGTTATTACCGACGTAATCGGTGTAGGTGCCTTCGTCGTTTTCGTGTAGCGTGTATTGATAGGAGACACGAACCGGGAAGAACCGTCCGCCGGCAGCTTTCGCGCGAGCGAGTTGCTGGATCGGAGTCATGTCGTCCATGATATAGATCGAACGCCCGTGCGTTGCGACGACGAGATCGTCGAACGTCGGCTGCATGCGGATATCGCGAACCGAAACCGTCGGCATGCCGTTCTTAAAGCTCTTCCAACTCTTTCCATCGTTGAACGAGATAAAGATGCCCGTTTCGTTACCGAGGTAGAGAATCGACGAGTTTTTAATGTCGGGGCGGATCGTCCGGACGAAGACGTTCTTCGGAAGATTGCTCGCAATCGAACTCCAGGTCTTTCCGTAATTATGCGTTACAAAAACGTACGGTTTATAATCGCCGGAGCGATGGCGATCGATCGAGACATAGGCGGTTGCGGCGTTGAACGGCGACGGGGCAACCGTTTCGACGCGACCGTA
The DNA here is from genome assembly GCA_021781095.1 of bacterium. Next base: position 5,211 of record JAJXXM010000204.1, on the reverse strand, counting down.
CGGCGGCACGCCGGGAATCAGCATCTTCTTCCAATGCTTTCCACCATCGAGCGTAAGGCCGATGACGCCGTCGTCGGCGCCGGTCCAGATCTCGCCCTTGCGAACCGGAGAGCCTTCGATATCGAGCAGCGTATCGCTATACTCCGCTCCCGAAACGTCATGCGTAATCGGGCCGCCCGAGGGAATCTGGTGCGCCTTCATATTTAAGGTAAGATCGGGGCTAATGACCTTGAAGCTCTTGCCGCGATCGGTGCTCTGGAAGACGACGTCGCCGCCGACCCAAGCGATATGCGGATTCCACGGTGCAAAAGCAATCGGAGAATCCCAATTGAAGCGATATTTGCTCGTGCGCAGGTCGTACTGTTCTTTGACACCCTGAATGTAGGGTTGCGCCGACCATTGGTCCTGCGTGTTCTTATTCCACACGACGACGGAGCCGTTCTCCGAGTCACTCCAAATGTAATTTGGGTTGGAGGGATCGGGGACCGACCACTCACCGTCGCCACCGACGCTCACCTTCCAATATTTGTTGAGCAGCCCGCTGGGATCGAGTGAGTTCTCCCGCGCGCAGAACGCGTTGTTGTCTTGGAGGCCCGCGCAGACTTCATACGGATTCTCGTTAGAGAGCCCGACGTGATAGATCTGCGCAATCGGAAGATTCTTCGAGAAGAACCAATTCGCTCCGCCATCGACGGTGAGGGCGTACCCGCCGTCTTCGCCGAGCATGATACGCGATGGATCGTTTGGAGCAATCCAAATCGCATGATAATCGACATGAACCGCAAGCGCGATCGGGTGGAACGTCTTGCCGGCATTGGTGGAGACCGAGGTCATCTCCGAAACGGCATAGACTTTCTTCGGATTCTTTGGATCGACGGCGATGTGCGTGAAATAGAACGGACGCTGGTCGACGAGCGTGTTATCGCTGACCATCTTCCAGCTCTTGCCCGCGTTTTCGCTGCGCCAGAGAATTCCGTGCGCTGCTTCGATGAGCGCATAGACGTAATTCGGATCGCTCTGCGAAACGGCGAGACCGATGCGTCCCGTGATCCCGTTCGGCAAGCCGTTGCCGACGAGTTTCGTCCACGTCTTCCCACCGTCGGTCGATTTGTAGAGCCCGTCGTTCGGACCGCCGCTGCGGAAGGTCCACGGTTTGCGACGGAACTCCCACATCCCGGCATAGACGACGTTCGGGTCGCTTGGCACCATTGCCAGATCGCTCGCTCCGCTATCCGGCGCGAGATAGAGCGTCTTCTTCCAGGTCTTTCCGCCGTCGAACGTGACGTAGACGCCGCGATGAACGCTGTTCCGATAGGGGTCGCCGAATGCCGCGACCACCACGTGGTTGCCGTCCTTCGGATCGACGACGATGCGCGAGATCGAACGAACGCCCTTGAGCCCGACCAGTTTCCAGGTCATGCCGCCGTTCGTCGATTTATAGAGTCCGTCGCCGTAGCTGACGTCGTTGCGAGGATTGCTCTCTCCGGTTCCAACCCACACCGTATTATTGTTGCTGGGATCGATCGTCAGCGCACCGATTGCGGCGACCTTCTGATTCGCGAAGACCGGCGTCCAGGTGAAGCCGCCGTTGATCGTCTTCCAAACCCCACCGCCGGCAGAGCCGACGTAATAGAGCTTCACGTTCGTTGCTGAGCCGGCAACGGAGGTCACGCGCCCGCCTCCGGCTGCGGGGCCGATCGCGCGCCAATGCATTTGCTTGTATGGCGGCGGGGGAGTCGGCGTGGGCGTGGGCTTCGGCGTCGCCTTCACCGCGCTCGTGGCGGGTGAGGCGCTCGACGCGCCCGCGGCGCGCGCGAACGAGGGAAGAGTAAGTGCAAAAAGGGCTGTAGCGGCGAGCGCCCAGCGTACGGATGTGCGAGACAACGAGAACCTCCTCGAGAAGAGCGTCATGATTCTTGCCCGGGGAGTCCTCGAATGGAGGCCGCGCTCCTGCGAGCGCGGCCTCAAATATTGTTCAAAACTTCACGAATCGCGTCGGTTATCCGGCAGACATCCGCGTCACCAGCACGTCGACATCGTCGCGACCCGCTTTGTGTACGAACGTAATGTGTACGCGCTGCGCGCCCCAAGCGAAACGGAAGGTGTAGTCGAAGGTCTCGATACCGCCGCTCGACTTCGCAGCGAGGGCCGTAAAGCGCCCCTGAAACTCCGGATTCGCAGTACAGGGAGCGACCTCGGTAAAGAAGTTTCGCCCTACCTGCGATCTCTGGTCGAGGCGCGCCATCTCCGCCTCGGTGCGATTGTAACGCCGAATCATTCCGTCGAGCCCTAATGTAATAACGCCGACGGGCAACCCATCGATCTCGCGTGCGCTCATTGCCTCAACGCGTTCGATCAAATCATTATCGTGCATGACTGCTCCTTCTTAGGGAAACCTCGCACCATAACTCACTACGCGAATTTAGCGTTGCTCCCGGCGCGTAAAAAACGCGCAAAGCCGCCGTCCCGCCTAGCGCATCGCCAAGCGCACGAGCACCTGCCCGGCAAAAGCAGCAAGAACACCGAGCGAAACGCTTGCGAGTACGTACATCGTCGCAAGACCGATCGTCCGATCCCCAACCAAGGTCACGGTATCGAAGGCAAAGGTTGAGAACGTCGTGTAACCGCCGAGTACGCCGACGGCGAGGAAGAGACGCAGCAGGGGCGTCATTCCCAGCGAGGATGTCGCTGCCAGCTCGGCGACGACGCCGATCAGTAAGCTCCCGGTAATATTAATGAGCAGCGTGCCGAATGGGAAACCCGGCCCGACGCGTGCGACGACGACGAAATTCACGATGTACCGCAACGCCGAACCGACGCCGCCGCCCAACGCGACCGCGAGAATCGCCTTCAGGTTCATCGTTTCTCTCCCATCGCCGGCAACCGCAATATCTCGACGCCCTCGAGCGTGAGGAGTCCGCTGGCGAGCGTCTCGTGAAGGATCGGCAGGATCGCGGTGATTTTCTCGGTGCTTTCGATCACTTCGACGACGACCGGCAAGTTCGTCGAGAGATCGAAGACGCGCGCGGAATGCACGGTACCGCTGCCGCCGAAGCCTTCGATTCCTTTAAAGACACTCGCTCCGGTGACGCCTGCGGCGCGCAAACGCTCGATCAGCGCGACATAGGCGGGACGATCCTCGAAACGGTCGCCTTCGTGGAGGTAGACGCGTAGGAGTTGCACTCGTGTCATCATGATCGGCGGGCTCCTTCTGAAGAACTCGATAGCTCGTCAGGAGTTATTGGCCCGCGGTGGGCGCTTCGCGTCGTGCCGACGCCGGGTGAACCCCTCCACCCCTTTCCCCTGCAGTGCGGTACGAAAATGCGGCGCTCCTGCCGTTACGGGGTACCGGAGCGTTCGTAATGCGGCACGTTGACGTGGATCGCATACCACTGGGAATAGCCGATAGCACCGATGAGTAGAACGAAAAAAAGGATCAATCCTACCCCCCAGGCGCGTTTACTGGTCGGGCTCATCTGTGAAAATCGGCTCATAGGGCTCTCTTCGGCACGCCGCGAACCCTCGGCCTCCATGCGGAGATACCGAACCCTGCTCCCCGCAGCGTTTGCTGTGGGCCTGCTTGTCCTCGCGCCGCTACGCGTTCTTGCGGCTCCCCGCCCCCAGCCGATCCCGGCGACGATCGGCAACGCCCGCGCCTACGCCCGCTTTCTCCAGAAGGTCAACCCGCAGATGCCGCGCTGGCAGCGCGAGCAACTCGCCCTCCACGCGCTTCGCAGCGCCTGGCACTACCATATCGACGCGAATTTGCTGGTTGCGTTGGTCACCGTGGAATCGAGCTGGCACACGCACGCCTGTTCGTGGGCGGGCGCCGTCGGCTTAGGGCAGCTCATGCCCGGAACCGCAGCCCGCATGGGCATCGACCCGCACGACCCCCTGCAAAACCTCTCCGGAGCGGCGCGCTATCTCAGCGAGCAAGTGCAGCGCTTCGCGAAAACGCACCATCCCTATCGCAACGCAATCGCCGCCTATAATGCCGGGCCGAAAGCGGTCGTCGAATACGGCGGCATTCCACCGTATTACGAAACGCAGCATTACGTCGTGAAAGTCACCCGCATTTGGCGGCGTATCGCCCGAAGCGTCCACACAACGCGCGGACTCGCGCTCCGCAATCCCACCCCCGACGAACGCTACTGGATTTCGTCGACCGATCGAATCGGTTCGCCCTAAACCGCTTCCCCATTCGGCGGTTCGCCGTAAAGACAGCGCAGCGCGGGCATCGCATGAGCGAGCCCGACCTTCGCATCGACTTTCAGCGATCGCACGCCGGCGGCTCGAGCCGCCTCCATATCGTCGTTCTTGTCGCCGACCATCACGCATTCGTGGGGATCGACGCCCATCGCACGCATCGCTTCGAGCAACATCCCCGGCTGAGGTTTGCGACAGGAGCAACCATCCTCCGGTCCGTGCGCGCAAAAAAGCACCACGTCGAACGGCCCAAGCAACTCGACAACGCGCGCGTTGACGGCCTCAACCGCAGCGCGCGAGATGAGGCCGCGCGCGACACCTGATTGGTTGCTCACGATGGCTACGCCGAGCCCGAGCCCGCGCAATTCGTCGAGCGCAGCCTTCGCACCGGGCAGCGCTTCGACCAACGCCGGGTCGCCGTTATAAGGCTCGTCGCGAACGATCGTGCCGTCGCGGTCGAGCAACACTGCTGCAATCACGTCGTTGCTACGTAAACATCGGCTCCACGTTCGATAAACTCGCGGCTTTTTTCTTGCATTCCCGCCTGAGCATACTCGCGCACTTCTTGCGTGATTTTCATCGAACAGAAGTGCGGCCCGCACATCGAACAGAAATGCGCGATCTTCGCTCCGGGCGCCGGCAATGTTTCGTCGTGAAATTCGCGCGCGGTCTCCGGATCGAGCGAAAGATCGAACTGATCCTCCCAACGAAATTCGAAGCGCGCTTTCGAAAGCACGTCGTCACGATGACGCGCTTGCGGATGCCCCTTGGCGATATCGGCGGCGTGTGCGGCGATCTTGTAAGCGATCACACCGTCCTTCACGTCTTTCTTATCGGGTAATCCGAGGTGCTCTTTCGGCGTCACGTAGCAAAGCATCGCCGTGCCGAACCAGCCGATCATCGCCGCACCGATCGCGCTGGTAATGTGATCGTATCCCGGCGCAACATCGGTAACCAGCGGCCCAAGCGTATAGAACGGGGCTTCGTGGCAGAGCTCGAGTTGCT
>JAJXXM010000223.1 GCA_021781095.1 bacterium | reverse complement strand
TACTCGTCGGCGCGCTGATGACCGGTGAAGGCTTCGGCACCTTCGCGATCGGTTTGCTGCGGAGCGATCTCGGGGTAACGCTCGCGACGATCTATCGCGTCGCGGCGCTCGTTGCGTTCGCGCTGGCGATCGTGGCGATACTCGCCGTAAGATCCTCGCCGCCGAGTGCGGTGAAGGAGAGCGCGTAGCGCCGCTCTTCATCGGGTTCGAGCAAGGGCAGCAATCCATGCGCGCCGGCGTAGGCGCGCCCCTGAATCGCCGGCGTGGTCGCCGGCTCCACCGCCAGCACGTAGGTGCCGCGCGATAATTGCCGCCAGGAAAAAAGTGCGGGGAGCGCGAGCGGATCGTACGCGATCTCGAAGCCGATGCCGCGTCCGCCGCACGCAGCGGGATTGAGAATCGCCGCCCGCGCGCGCCCGTCGGCACAGGGAATCGGCCGGTGAATAAAGACCTGTTCGGCGAAATTTTCCGCGGGTTCGCCGCCGCGATCCCACTCCTCGATACCGGCTTGCGCCGCGGCATCGCGCGCCTCGGTCGCCGAGCGCGATGCGTAGACGCGCGTCTGCGCTCCAAGCAGTGGGAAGCCGGCGTTGCAATGATAGAGCAGCATGTGCGGTGCGCGTTCGCCGCCTTCGTTGACGACGCGATCCTCGAGATGAAGCGTCGCGCTGCCGAGTTCGGCTCGCCAACGCCGATGGAGAACGAGGTCGGCGCCGAGCGCTTTGCTCTCGCGCATCGTCGCGCGGAGTTCGAAGTAGCAGCGCTCGCCCTCCCACCACGTGCGCGTGCCGTATTCTTGCGCGGGCGTGTTGTCGATGCGCCCGTGGAGCCCGAACGCTCCCCACGCATCGCTCCCCGCCGGGCCGAAATTCGAGAGCCCGCAGGTCGTCAGCCAACCGCCGAAAAACGAGCGCAGCCACTCGTCGCCGTTCGCATCGTAGTACGACGGCGCGGCGATCTCGTTGCTGCTGCGCCATGCAAAGGGTACGCCGTCGAGCGTCGCACGCACGATATCGAGCGCGCGATCGATAACGAACTCCACGCAGAGCCGTCCGGTCTCCAGGCGCACGGCGCGCACTCCCCGCGCGCGCCCGGATGAATATTCGAACTCCGTGATGCCGCCGATCGTCGCGAGCGAGCTCACGCGCGCCGCGAGCTCCGCTTGGGTCAGATCTTCACCGAAGAGCTCGGGCATCGTCGGCGGCCGTTAGTGCTGCGTGATTTCGAGCAAGGCGAATCCGCCGGCATCGATGATAACCGGAATGCCGTCGAGAATCTCTTGCTTTTTGAGGTGCCCGAGGTCGCGCCAGGTATTCCAGATCGTCGAGAAAAGGCGGACCGAATGGCGAGCGCCTTTGATCTCGCGTAGTGAAGCCGCGGTCGTAATCGACTGCTCGCTCGAGTTTCCGATAAAGAGCAGCAGCGAACCGTTCTCCGAAAATACGACGAGCGTGACGCGAGGGTCGGTGACGATCCCCACCTCCGTCAGATCCTTATCGTAGCGCGAGATCGGCGATTCCGAACCGAGATCGGAGGTGGTATAGACCTGCAATCCGTCGGGCATGCGCACACCGATCCAGGCGATGTGCTTGCCGCGAAACGGCACGTTCACGGCGGTGAGCCAGCGCCATTCGGCAGCGAGGCATGGATCGATCGTCGCTTGCTGCCCGCGGACGTTCAGCCCGCCAGCCCCTTCGATCGCCGCCCACAGATAGCGCGGCGCATCCCACGGCGAGAGCATCATGCCTTGATTGACGAGAATCTCTCCGTGGAGCCACTCCGAGAATTGTCCGGGCACGGTATTGTTGCGGCGCGGATCGCTGGAGAAGTGGCGGAAGCTCGTCGCCAGTGCCTTTGCCATAAAGCCCGGATTGTATTTCGCTGCGGCGAACGCGTACCAGTAGGTCACCGCAACCCAGACGCCGCCGAGCAACCCGTAGCCGTTGATCGGCCCGTAGATCAGGTCGCTGCGAGGCACCGTGCGAATTCCGGCGTCGGTCCAGAACTCCGCGTCGCTGAGCCGCGCGATAATGCGTGCCGCGCGGTCGGGCGGAGCGACGCCGAAGAGGACGGGAAAGATCAGATCGGCGGTGACGTCGCTGCGCTTCGCCCCATCGACATCGATGGTGAGATAGTAGAGGTCGTTATCCGGGTTGACGAGGTGCGTATTGATCGCTTTGGAGAGATCGTCCGCGGCCTTTTTGAAACGCTTCGCCGTCGGTACGTCCTCCAGCAACGTCGCCATTTCCGCGAGCGCTCCGAGCGCGGCAAAGCACTCAGAATTGACCTCCGTGGAAGCGCCGCTGATGCGATAATCTTGGATGACGTTGCGCCATCCGATGATTCCCCAGTCCGAGGTCGCCGTCGCCGTGCACCAAACGAGGCCCACTTCGTTGCGTTGGGAGAGCATGTACTCCATCGCGTGGATCGCGCGCGGGTAGCACTCGCGCAAGAACTCTTCGTTCCCGGTGACGGCGTAATGGTGCCAGAGCGCGATGACCGCCAGCGGCGTATTATCGTTGACGTTGAGGGAGTAGTCTTCCCACTTATCGTTACGGACGTCGTAGTATTCGACGATTTTTCCGTTCGGCTCTTGCAAACGAAAATATGCTTGGAGCGAATCGTGGGCGAAATCGTGGTTCAAGTAATCGGCGCCGAAGGACATCCAGGCCGTGTCGCGCCCGACGCTATTGTTGCTGCGCGTGGGATCGTTGACGAAACACCAGCCGGTCGGCGCGAAGGTTTGGACGCGCAGCATGTTGGCTTTCGCCCAGAGGACCCCTTGGTTCACATCGTGGCTCGGCGTGCGCAGCACCGATTGCGAGAGATAGTTCCAGTAATAGGCCGAGGTCTCGTGAAGCGCTGTTTTCCCCGTAGGGCAGCGTTTTCGCGCTTCGGCGAGATCGGCGACGGAGACCGGGGAGAGGACGCAAAGAAATTCGACCCATCGCTCGTCGCCGGGTTGGAGATCGATCGCGGTATGGAGCGCTCCCACCGGGTCGCTGCCGAGCGATTCGACGGAATTGGAGAGCACGCCGGGTGACTCATGCGCGACGAGACGCGCGCGGTCGGCACTGGTATCCCAACTCGTCGCGGGAGCGAGCGTCGCGAAGAGCCGCGCGTGCGAAGGAGCGCTCTGGTTCCATACGACGATGCCGCCGAGATCGGTATCGAAGCGTACCTGGACGTCCTGCGACGTATTTCCGCGCAACTCGCAGAAGCCGTAGAGATCGAACGCCGCGGGAGCGTTCGATGCATTCGTGAGATGCACCCGATAGTACGCCGCCGGTGGCGGCACCGAGGCCGCTTCGCGCCCGCCCGCGTTGTAGGCAAAGACCTGTTCGTGAACGTGGACGCCGTTATCGAGTTGATAGACGTAATCTTGGCGCTCGGGATGAATGTGGAATTCGCCGCCGCGACGGGTTAAGCGCAGCTTGCTGCGTCGGTCCCAAAACGCAATTCCGAGGGCACCGAAATAATCGAAGCCGGCATCGGGGCTGTAGATTTTGGCGATCGCACCCGTGGGCTTCAGGACGACGGTGCAGCGCGGGGCCCCGAGCGTACTGCCCTGCGCCATCTGATCGTCGGCGAGAATATAGGCAAAACGTGGGTTTGCGGCGCTTCCGTTTGAAAAATCGGCGCTCGTATCGACCATATCGTAACGCGTCATTAGAGCGATCCCGCCTGGCGCATCATGCCGCCGTCGATGACGACGGTCGTGCCGGTTATATATGCTGCGGCTTCGCTACAGAGCCAAACCACCAGTCCGGCCACTTCCTCGGGCTTTCCCCACCGGTGCAGCGGAATTTCGGCGAGCAACTCGTTGTCGAGTTTCGGGTTGGCGATCGTCGCTGCGTCCATCGGCGTATCGATGGCCCCCGGGGCGACGTTATTCACCGTAATAGCGTGGGGCGCGAGTTCGACCGCGATCGTCCGCGCGAGCATGCGCAACCCGCCCTTCGAAGCGCAGTAGGGTGCGTTCGTCGGCGCGGCGACTTCTTCGTGGATCGATGAAATGTTGACGATCCGGCCGCCGCGCGCTTGCGCGATCATCTGCTTCGCCGCGGAGCGGCTGCAATAGAACGGGCCGCTCAAATTCACCGCGATCTCGCGCTGCCACACTTCGTCGGGCGTATCGACGAACGGATAGCGCGTCTCGATGCCGGCGTTGTTGACGAGGATATCGAGCCCGCCAAAGGCGGCGACCGCCGCCGCTACGAGGCGGTCGGCGTCAGCGGGCAGCGCGACATTCGCTTCGCAGGCGATCGCCCGAGCGCCGCGCCCTTCCAACTCGGCGACAAGCGCGCGGGCCGGCGCGGGATCCCCAACGTAGTCGATGACGACATGGACGGCGGCGGCGGCGAGGGCGCGAGCGATAGCGGCGCCGATTCCGGTCGCACCGCCGGTGACGATGGCGGTGCGTTCCTGAGATAGCATATCGCTCGCTGTGCCCTACCCGACGGGGTTCTCCTTCACAAGCAAGCGCTTGAGGGGGCTCTGGGAACCTTATGATCCAGATCGATTTTAGACCGATTTTTAACATTCCGAGGCAGTGAGCCCGCCGACCTCGGAGAAGGTGTGACGAAGGGCAAGGAAGCGAGCGATGAACGGATTCGCGATTGCGACGAATATAAATGCCTCCTTTGCGCAATTCAATTTGAATTTGCGTCAGAGCGCCCTGCAATCCGATGTCGGCAAGCTCTCCTCGGGGCTGCGAATCCAGAGCGCGGCCGACGATCCATCCGGGTTTGCGATCTCGCAAAATCTGCAGGCGCAGGTTGCCGGCTACCAAGCGGCGACCGGCAACGTCCAGACTGCGAAAAATGCGACGTTCGTTGCCGAGCAATCGTTGAGCACCATCACGAATATTCTCCAACGCATTCGCTCGCTCGCGATAGAGGCCGCCAACGACGTCTCGTCGGGCTTGGATCGTGCGGATATCCAGGCGGAGGTCGATCAGCTGCAGGCGGAGATCGTCACGATCGTTCGCAACACGAGCTTTAACGGAAAGCAGTTGCTCGACGGATCGAACGCGATCAATCTCGCCTACAACGGTGCGCCGATTCTTCCCGGTGCGGCGGCGCCTGGTCCGGCGCTGAATAACGCCTCGTTCGAAAGCCCAAATGTCGGATCGGGTACCTTTGGTGCATTCCAATACGATCCAACCGGAGCGGGCTGGACCTTCTCGCCAAAATCGGGAATCACGGGAATAAACAGCGGGTTTTCGTCGGGCGCGCCGCCGCCGCCCAACGGCGTTCAGGAGGGTTTCATCCAAAGCGTCGGCGGCTCGGATGGGACGATTACGCAAAAGGTGACGTTGCAGGCAAACACCGTGTACACCGTCACCTTCGCTGCGACGCAACGAAAAAATTTCGAACACGGCGGCGAAGTGATCCTCGTGCAACTCGACGGCCAAAACATCGGGCGCGTTTTTGCCAGTAGCGGCACCTACTCGTTCTACTCGTCGGCACCGATCGTCACGAGTGCCGGCGTTCATACGCTGAGTTTCGTCGGCGTCGACCCCAACGGACTGGACAATACCGCCTTTATCGATAATGTCAAAATCGTCGGACAAGCCGTGCCGTACGCCGGGCCAGCGGTTCCGGATGGAAGTTTCGAACAAGCGCCGATCGACGCAGGCTACACGTTCGGTGCGTTTCAATACGACCCGACGGGAACGCCGTGGTTCTTTACCGGGAATGCGGGCGTCTCATCGAACGGTTCGGGCTTTACGGCAAGCAATCCAATCGCCCCCGACGGCGGCCAGGTTGGGTTCGTACAAAACACCGGCTCGATTCAGGAAGACATCAGCGGTTTCCAATCCGGCGTGACCTACGAACTCAGCCTGCTCGCGGCGAATCGCGTGGGTTCGCCGGGTGGAAAAACGCAAACGATTTCCGTCTCGATCGATGGCCAGGCGATCGCCACCATCACGCCGACGACGGCAAATTATCAGCAGTTTTACACCTCGTCGTTCGCTCCGGGTGCCGGGACGCACGTCCTAAAAATTACCGGACTCGATCCATACGGAAACGACGAAACGGCGTTTATCGACCGCTTGCAGATTTTTGGAAGTAATGCGCCGACGACCCCGGAGACGAGCTTAAACGTACAAGACGGTGCGAGCGAAGGGAACCAGATTCTGCTCACCCTTCCCGACGCGCGACCGGTCGCGTTAGGTGTTTCGTCGATCGATGTCTCGACGTTCGCGAGTGCCGAGACGACGATCGGGCAGATGGACGGGGCGCTGGGAATTCTGATGCAAGCGCGCGCTCAACTCGGAGCGCAGGTCGTTTCACTCGGAGAGAACGCACGGAACGGTGCGCTTGCCGTGTTGAACGAAACCAACGCGCTTTCGAGCATTCGCGATCTCAACGTCGGCCAAGCGGTAGGAAACTTCACGCGCGATTCCGTGCTGCAGAGCGTTGCGACCTCGGTGCTCGCG
>JAJXXM010000131.1 GCA_021781095.1 bacterium | reverse complement strand
GCCGTTGATGGTAAAGTTCCCGCTAGTAACCGGCGTAACGAAGCCCGCATCCGTACCGGTCGAATCGAACGCGACCGCCTGGTTGATGCCGCCGACTCCGGCGGTCCCGGTAACGCCGGTGGTGGGTCCGGTATTGTTGATCTGCGCTCCCGAAAGGCGCAGCACGTCGAGAAGATTTCCCTGGTCGTTCGCACTACCGAGCGTGATCGGCTTGCTTCCGCTCAACACCACCGCGCCCGATCCATTCAGCGACGCGGTAAAGGAGGGATCGTAGGCCTGCACCGCGGTTTGAATATTCGCAAGAATCGTATTGAGCGACTGCGTGTTGACGTCGTAATTCACCGATACGCCGTCGATCGTTACCGATCCGGTCGATCCGCTACCGTTGGTCGGCGTGATCGCCGCATACGAATCGACGAGCGGAACGGTATTCGATGCCTGGCCGGCATAGATGCCGGCGGTCGCCGGAAGCAGGTCGGTAATCGCGTGTCCGGCCGCCGTATTGCTGAGGACCGAAGTCGGCGTAGCGGTCTGCACCGAGTCGATCGTGTAGACGCCGGGAACGGCATTCCCGCCGGCGATTCCCGAGGCCACGATCGCTGCGAGGTTCGTGCTCGTCGCCGAAACGGCATCGTAGATATTCGGTTGCGAGAGCGCACCGAGCGCCGTCTGCACGGAGGAAAGGAGATTGTTGATCTTGATCAGTTCGAGGTTGGCGGCGTTGAGCGTCGCGATCTGCTGATTGATCTGCGTCGTCGGCGCCAGCGTCAGCGCGGTCAACTTTTGAATGATCGAATTATAATCGATACCCGACACGATGCCGGGAAAAGAAACGGGGGGAACGTTCGTCCCGGGGATCTGGCTAGTGGACATGGATTCCTTTCCTCACTGCGCCCTGCGAGCAACGCGTTACGCGTTGCTGTCGAGCGTCACTCCTTGATGCTGGTCGAAAAACTCGGCGATCCCGATGAGGATCTCCGGCGGGAATTGCGCGACCTCCTGATTCGTCCGCGGATCGGAGAAAACGGTCACGATCTCGTTGGGATGATGCAACACGCGATACGATACGTTGAGGGCTACCGGCTGCGGGTTCGTGGGCGGCCCGAAAAAACGCGCGACCGACGAGACGACTTTTCCGTCGCCGTTTGTCGGCGCCGGCCCGAAGCCGACCTGCGGAGGAGCGCCGGACGAATTCGGCGTGCCGATCGGCCCCGACGGGGCCGGAGGGACGCTCGCAACGCTCGGCGTCGCACCTTCTAGCGGTGCGTTCTCACCCGCGCCCGGAGGAGCGCCGTTCGCGCCGGAAACCGCGGCGGTTCCAGGAATTGGTGGCGGTGCGACCGCCGCTGCAGACGTAACATCCATGTGAAATCCCCCTCGAGTACTCTCTTCTTATCATCGGCGCCGCACGAGGGGCAGTTTAGTCGACGCCCGCGCGGCTCCGAGCCCGTTCGCCGGCGAGCTGATAGGCGGTCACGTAGGCGACGAACGCGGTGGTTTGATCGAATGCGACGCGGACGTGCGAGCGGAGGGCATCGCGCTCCGCAGGCGCCCGCTCCCATGCCCGCGCCAGCCCCGCCTCGATCGAGGCATGATCGCCGGGGTCGACGACCTCGGCGAATGCCCCGAAGAGCTCGCGCCCGTATCCCGCGGCCGAGAGTACGGGAAAGGCCCCGGTCGCAGCGGCGGCGGCGACCAGGTGGAGGCCGCGCCCCGTCCACGCGCAGTCGGCGACCACGCGCGCCCGCGCCCGAAGCCAGGCGCGGTTGGCGAGGTTGAGGTGGCGCTGCGGTATCCAGATCGCCTGGACGCCCATCGCCTCCATGAGGCTCTGGAACCACTGATGGTCGATGACCGGCCCGGTAAAGACGATCGGCAGCGAGCGCTTCTTCGCCGCGAGCGCCAACGCGATCTGATTCGAGCGCGCCTCAACCGGGAGATCGCAGAGGACGAATTCACCCTCCCCGGCGAGGACGCGCGCATCCTCGCAGCGCGGTGCACCTTCCACGAGCCCCGGCACCGCGATCGCGCTCCCCGCCCAGCCGAAGCGACTGCGCAGCAGCGCCTCCTCCGCGGGGCACGAGAGCACTGCTACGTCGCACCGTTCCAGCATCGCCCGAACCCCGGCCTCCGCGGCGGGGCGTGGGTCGAATTCACGCTCCGGCGCGGAGTTCTCGATCGAGAGCGCGCGGGCACCGAGCGCGGCGAAATAGAGATCGAACATCGCCGCGTCGTTGACGTTACCGTAGACCGCCTTCGTTGCCTTCGGCCCGGAGAACGCTTCGCCGCGCGGATCGTCGACGGAGAGCGAGGCAACGAGCGGCATCGCGGGCATCGATTTCAGTAGCGCGACCGCCGCCGGAGCGACCTCGCTCCCCCAGGCGTGCACGAGATCGTACGATGAAAGATCGGCGTGTGCGCCGACGGGGAAGATGCCGACGTCGAAGCCCTCGCGCTCCAAACGCCGCGCGAGCACGTGCATCGCCAACGCATCGGCATCGGGATTGGTCAGCGCATCCTCGCGCACGAGCATCGCGATGCGCCCGGAAGATCCGCCCTGCACCGCCGGCTCGTTGAGCACGCTCGCGCGCGCGTCAGCCGGGGTGCCCGCGATGGACACGCCGAGCGTACTCGCCGTCGGGCCATCATCGGGATCGAACGAGACCGTGATCGCCGGCGGTAGCGCGACCGTCACGGGAATTGAAAGATCGCCGCTCTCTCCGCCGTCGCGAAGCACGCGTACCCGCGCGTCGGGAAGCGTTTCGGGGCGCTGCGCGACGACGAGATCGTACGTTCCGGCGCGGTCGAGCGGGGTGGGAGCGATGTCGAGCCAACGCGAGGCAAAGGCGAGCGCCTCGGCGTCGCCGAGATCGAGCGCGATTTCGGCGCCCGCGCGCGCGAGCGAGAGCGCACCGACCGCCCCACGCGAATCGACGATCGCGGCCCGCGTTCCGGGCCGCACGTAGCGTGCGGCAAAAACGTAGGGCGCGAGATCTTCGTAGAGTTCGGTGTAGCCGGTCACGCCGAGGAGGCGCAATTCCCGCGCGCGCGCGATATCGCGCTCCGCGCGAGGATCGAAGATCTCCAAACTCTCCGCGCGCGCGCGCCGATTGAGAAATTGGACGCGGAGCCACGGAAAGATCTTCCGTTCGATATCATCGGCGCGTTGCGGATCGAGCGATCGATAATCGAGCGGCCAGAGCAGCACGCTGCTCTCGCGCTCCAGCAGTGAAGCGACTTCAATTTCGCAGTTGAAGACGATCGTCCAGCGCTCCGCGTCACGAAAGCCGAGGTCGATCGTGCAGCGTTGCGTGAGCGACCAGCCGGGTTCCAAGCGCGCGAAGGCGAACGTCGCGGCACCGATCGCGGCCATCGCCTCATTGCGGGGCCGCAGTGGGAAGCGCCGATGGCGATCGTGGAATCTCACGGTTGCTCCACTTCGACGAGTCGCCGCAGCGAGCTCGGGCTGGCGTTGGAAAGGTCGACGACGGCGATGGTTCGCGCGGCGGCTTCGAGCTCTTCATCGAGGTCGACGACTTCGACATCGGCGCAGCTCTCCGACGAAATATCGACCGACGCAAGAATTTTTTCGATCCGGCGTTCCACCGCCGCCGCATCGCCACCCTCGCCGAGGCGCAACGTCAGTACGACGGGATCCTCGCTGCGGAACGCACGCAGGTAGCGCCGCATGAAGCGCCCGACGGGTTCCCAGGCGGCATCGCCTCCGGAGAACTCGGCGACGAACCGCACGGCGGCGGCGCGTTCGCTGCGGTCGCTCGGCCGTTCCTCTCGAGGTGCATCGGATTTTGGTTTCGGCAACGCAGCGTAATGCAGCGCGCGATTGAAGCCGTTGAAGTATCCCGGACGCGGGTCGTAGCCGCTCTCGGGATAGGCGGGCGGGTAGCCCCATTTCGCCGCGAAGTACGTCCAGTTCGCGCGCATCGTCGCGCCGTAATCGACATTATTGGCGACGAAACTGCGACTGCCGAAATGATGGATGAAGGCATCCTCGCACACGAAAATTTTATATCCCGCCGCACGCGCGCGCATGCAGAGATCGTCATCCTCGAAGTTGCCGACGCCGAAGCGTTCGTCGAACCCGCCGATTTCATCGACGAGCGCTCTCGGCATGCAAAGACAGAAGCCCACGGCGCGGTCGGTATAGTATCCACGCCCCTTGAACCGACGCCCGCGCTCCGCGGCGAATGCCAGCATCGCCGCCTCGTCTTCGTAGCGCGCGTTCGGAACCTGCTGGTGCCCCGAGACGCTATTGCTCCGCGGAGCGGTGATGCCGACGGCGCGCTTATCTCGGTACGGGCGCAACAGTGACTCGAGCCAACCATCGCTGACTAAGACGTCGTTATTGAGCACGACGACGTACTCGCCGCGTGCCGCCGCCATACCGATGTTGTTTCCCGCACCGAAGCCGCGATTCACGCCGTTGTAAAGCACGCGGACGTGGGGGTCGTCGATCGAACGCAGGTAGGCGATCGTATCGGGCCCCGATCCGTTATCGACGACGATGATTTCGAACGGTTCGCGCGTCCGTGCGAGCAGTGAGTTCAGCGCCAATTTCGTGTATTCGGGCGCGTTCCAACTGAGCGTGACGATCGAAACGAGTCCGGGTTCGGGTGCGTCGGCGACCGTCAGTCGCTCTTTCAAAAATGCGTCGTCGCGACCGATCAAGGAAGCGATGCTGCGCTGATAGGTGCGTTCGAAGAGATCGTCGCGCTCCGGCTCGACGTTGCCTTCCACGACCGCCTCGTCCATCCCGACGACCCCGATCCCGAGTTCGAGGGCACGTACGCAGAGATCGGCGAGGCTTCCGGCGAGGCTCGGAAACGGCTTGAGCCGATAGTGCTGTGGAAGCCGCCAGAGCGCGACGAGCAGCGCGCGCGCGTCACCGCACGCCGGCGACGCATCGAAACCGAGCATCGCTTCGGGCGCACCCGTCGCCGCGAGCGCGTCGTAGCGAATTTCGAGTCGCCGCGAAAGGTGTTCGAACCACCCGGGAGCGAGTGCGATGCGTGCGTCGAGAAAAAACGCGTACCGATTTCCGCGCAATTCCATCGCCGCTTTCGCAGCATCGATATCGTCGCGACCGATCCAATCGATCCCGTCGATTTTTACGGGCGCCGAGCGCAGGTCGCGTTCGATACGTTCCCGCCGGTCCGGCGTCACCTCGCCGTGAACCACCGCGCGCATCGACGGAGTCGGGAGCATCTGCGCCGAGACCACGGCGTTCGGCATGACGACCGTTCGCTTCACGAGGCCGCGCTCGTAGTCCCAAAGCCCGGCGTCGATCCGCGGAAAATCGCGCCAGCGCCGCTCGAGGCGCGCGATATTGGGCATCACGCGCCGGAAGCGCTGCGAACCGGACTGCGATTCGTAATGAAAGAGCACGGCTTTCGGTTCGTAGACGATGCGCAGGCCGGCGTGACGAATTTTCAGACAGTAATCGACGTCTTCGTAGCCGTTCCAAAAGCCCTCGTCGAGCCCACCGAGGCGAACGTAGAGATCGCGCGGCGTTGCCAGGCACGCTCCCGTCACGGCCTGAACGTCGCGGCGCTTCATGACCGTCGATTCTTCGGTAGGAGCAAGAAAGCCGAAATGGGTCGGCGCCATCGTGTTGACGCCGCTCAACACTTCGTTGAAAATGACACCTGCGTGTTGGATCAAGCCGTCGCCGAATAACAGGCGAGCACCGACCGCGCCGACATCCGGGCTTTCGAGATGCCCGAGCATCGCTTCGAGCCAGCCCGGCAGCGCCTTCGTATCGTTGTTCAGTAGCACGAGAAAACGCCCCGAGGCGACCGCCGCCCCCTGATTGTTCGCGACCGCAAAACCGAGGTTCCGCTCGTTGACGATCGTCTTGATCCACGGGAACTCGGCGAGAACGGTGGCGGTATCGTCGGTCGACCCATTGTCGACCACGATCACCTCGCCGAGGACGTCGCGCGGCAAGGTCTCCGCGAGCGCCTGTAAACAGACGCGCGTCAACGCGGCCTTATTGAAGACGGGAATGACGATCGAATAGAGCAAGGCCGAGGCTATCGAACGAGCGCGGCGTCGGCGATCCGGCGCGCGTCCTCAAAACGTTCTTGTTTTAAGTACAGCATCGAGAGTTCGACGGCGATGCGCTGCGGGTCGAAACGCAATGCCGACAATAACATTTGCTCGCTTTCGGGCTCGCGGCCCAGTTGTTGGAGAACCCCCGAGCGCAGAATCACCGCTTCGATGTTCTGCGGCGCGCGCGCGAGGACCAGCCCGGTTGCGGCGAGCGCTTCGTCGAACGCGCCACGCCCGCGAGCGTCGAGTGCGAGCATCATCCGCGCCCGCAGATAGAGCTCGCCGCTCTCCGGAGGCACGTGCTCCGCCCAACGGCGCGCGCTCTCCGGGTCGCCCATGCTCGAACAGGCAAGCGCCGCACCCAACAGCAGGGCGGCGTCGGCAGGGTCGCGTTCGAGCCCGCG
>JAJXXM010000376.1 GCA_021781095.1 bacterium | reverse complement strand
ATATATCCCTTGCCGCCGGCGGCTCCATACAATTTGACGATGACCGGCCGGTCGATCTCCGCGCCGCTCTTGAATTGTCTCGGCAGGCGTAACCCGGCTCGCGTCAGCCAATCGCGCTGCAACTCGCGGCTCGCCTCCCAATCGAGTACCGCTTTATTCCCGAAGTAGGGGATCGTCATCTTCTTATGCTCTTCGGGCGAGAGATAGGCGACGAAGGATCCGTGCGGAACGACGATCGCCTTTCGCGCTTGCAGCTCCTCGAAGAGGGTCGGGAATGCCGAGTACGACGGGAGCACGATGACCTCGTCGACAAAGCGAAACGATCGATAGAGTCGTTCGGTTTGAGGATTGGTGATCGCCAACGTGCGAAAACCTTCGTCGCGCGCTCCCTTCAGAATCTGAAGAGCGGAGTGCGAGCCCAAGGTCGCGATGGTATAGTGCCGATTCATCGGATCGCCCTTTCGATGGCGGGATTACAAAGCAGTCGAACGCATGCGGCATCGAGCTCGTCCCCGCCGAGTGGTTCGTCGGCGCCGCCGAAGAGCCGCCAACTGACGAGGTGACGCATCGGCGCCGACCGCGGCGCGTCGAGCATCTCGATCCACACTTCACCCGCGCGCGGCTGCATGCTCGCGAGCCGCTCGAGGCGATGTTTGTTGGGGTTGAAAAGCGTTTCGTCGCGCTCGATGCGCTCGCGCAACGTTTCGTCACCTTCGTCGCCGTTAAAGACGAGCACGTCGGCGCGTCGAACGTGCGCGACGGCGATACCAAGGCGTTGGAGCGCCCGCATCGCGGTGTACGCTTCGTTATCGGGGATTTTCAACGCAACCGCAAATGCCCGTTCGTCCATTACCAACGCTCCAATGCAGTGACGAAGCTTCGGAACAGGACGCTCCCTCCGGAAGGAGCGAGAACATCCGCACCTTCGCGCCGATCGAGGTGGTTGAAGTTCCATGCGTCGCGTTCGGGGTGCGGCATGATCGCCAAGACGTTGCCTTCGCGATTCGTCAGCGCCGCCGCACCGAGCGCCGATCCTTGCGGCGCAAGGTGCGCGTCGGTCGCTCCGCGAGCGTCGGCGTAGCGAAAGACGACGTGCCCGCCGCGCTCGATTTCCTCGAGGTGCGCGGCCGAGGCGGCGAGCCGTCCCTGCCCGTGCGCCGCCCATGCCGGGATGAGTGCGTCCTCCGGCAGCGCGGCGGCGATCGCGCAGCGGTCCGCCGCAACGGTCCGTCGCAAGAGCACGCGTTCGCAGATGAAATGCCCCTGCGCGTTGTGCGTGAAGGCTGCCGTTGGTCGGCGAATCTCTCCGCTTCCCGGTACGAGCCCCGCCTCCAACAGAATTTGCGCGCCGTTGCAGATTCCCATGACGAGTTTTCCGGCCTGCGCCGCTTCGATCACAACGTCGAGCATCGCGTCGTGTGCGGCAATCGCTCCGGCGCGAATGCGGTCTTCGTATGCGAAGCCGCCCGGCAGAACGAATGCATCGTAATACGCGAGGCTCGCCGATTCGCTCCAATGCACGATCCGCGCGTCGGCTCCGCAATCGAGCAGCAGATCGCGGGTCTCTTCTTCGGAATTGGTTCCCGGGAAAACGAGAACCGCTACGCGTGCAGTCACGGAAAGAGCTCCTCGAGCGGGCGCGACCAACTGCGGTGGAGATCGTCGATCTCCCACGCTTCATCGTCGAAGGCGAGGATCGGTTGCGGGATCGTCGTGCCGATCTCACGCACGCTCTCCAAGGCCCCGGCGAGTTCTTCGAAGCGATCGACGTCGCGCTCTGCGACTTCTACGACGATCCCGCCCCATTCGCCGAAGAGCGATTCGTAGCGTCCAACGTCCGACCACCCTGCGAGGCCGTCGAGTTCGATGCCGATCGCCGCTCGCTGCGCCGGATAGCAGGCAAAACTCATCTCGGCGAGCGTCACGAGCAAGCCCCCGTCGGAGATATCGTGCGCGCTGCGAAGGAGCCCCGCACGCGCCGCAGCGAGGAGGAAGCGGTGCTCGGCGAGCACGCGCTCGAAATCGATAGCGGGCACTCCTTCGTCGCGCAGCGACAGGAGCGCGGCGAGCACGCTCCCACCGAGCGCGCGCTGCGTTTCACCGACGAGATAGAGCCGCGAGCCGACCTCTTTCAGCGCGAGCGTCACGCACTGCGAAACGTCGGTGAGACGCCCGAGGCAGGCAACGATCGGCGAGGCCGGGATCGCATGGCCGTCGCTCGCCGCATTATAGAGACTCACGTTCCCCGATACGTAGGCGAGCCCCAAGGCGCGCGCCGATCGCGCGAGGCCGTCGATCCCCGCGACGAGCTCGCCGAATTGTCTCGCGTCGCGCGGGCTTCCGTAATTGAGACAATCGGTGAGGCCGATCGGTTCGGCTCCGACGGCGACGACGTTGCGCACCGCTTCGTAGACCGCGTGTTCGGCGGCTCGCTCCGGGTCGATCCGTCCGATGCGCGGATTGCCGTCGACGCTCAATGCAAACGCGAGCTGCGAACCGCGTATCGGTGCGAGGACGCCGGCGTCGGCCTCGCCGCGCGGGATCACGGTGCGCCCGCGAACGACGGCGTCGTAATGACGGAAGAGCGGAGCCCGCGAGCAGACGTCGCGGTGGGCGAGGGTCGCGTGGAGCACATCGTCGAGCGTCCGTTCGCAGGCGAGGTCGTGCTCCCGCCGTTCCCTCGGAGGAGCGGGCGGCTGTGCCGGAAGCGTATCGCGCACCGTCCCGGTCAGAAAATCGATCGGAACGTCCATCACGAGTTCGCCGCGATGGCGCAACTGATAGCGTTGCGCGGCGGTCGCACGGCCGATACGAACGGCACGCGCATTCTGGGCGACCTGCGGCAACGAGAACTCTTCGTTATAGATGCGCTCGACCTCGTCGACGATCTCCTCGGGTAGCGCCCAAAGCAGCCGTTCCTGCGTCTCGCCGACGGCGATAACTTCGGGGAGCAGGTGGTCGACGGCGACGTTCACGGTGTCGAGATCGAGCTCCGCACCGAAACCTCCGGCGCTGCATAATTCCGCCGAACATCCCATAATGCCGCCGGCACCGAGATCTTTAAAGCCGACCTCGATCCCGCGCGCTCGGAGCATCGAGAAGACGCGATAGCTGGCGCGCATGATGACGTTTTTCAGGAAGGGGTCGGGAACCTGAACCGCGCCTTTATTGCTCTCCGTCTCTCGCGCGTCGAGCGCGACCGAGGAGAACGAAGCGCCCCCGAAACCGCTCGCATCGGTCGCCTTTCCGACGAGCAGCAACACGAAATCCGCTCCATGCTTCGGCACGCGCGAATGGATGATCTGCGACTCTTTTACGAGTCCGAGCGCGACCACGTTGACGAGGACGTTATCGTCGAACTCCGGATCGAAATAACAATCGCCCGCAAGGTTGGGAACCCCGATGGCGTTCCCGTACGCAGCGATGCCGTCGACGACGCCGCGCGCCACCGCGCGTTGATGCGGGCGGGCGGGATCGACATTGCCGAAGCGCAGCGGGTCGGCGACGGCGACGACCTCGGCGCCCATGCAGAGGACGTCGCGCACGATGCCGCCGATACCGGTCGCAGCCCCCTCGAACGGCACGACCTGCGATGGGTGATTGTGCGACTCGTGCGCGATGACGATTCCATACCGTTCGCCCTCGTGTTCGCCGAGATGCAAGATGCCCGCATCCTCCGCCGGGCCGAGCACGACGTCGGCGCCCTTCGTCGGAAGTTGGGATAAGAGCGCGCGACTCGATTTATACGAGCAATGCTCGCTCCACTGAGCGTCGAACGCGTAGAGTTCGACCAAACTCGGCGCTCGCCCGAGGCGATCCGCGATGCCGCGCAGTTCGTCGACGCGCAAGGCGAGCCCCAATGCATCGGCACGCGCGCGCAGAGTTTCGTCGTCGAGTTCGGCGACGGCTAAATCACGCAATGACGGCTCCCGGCGGCAATTGTTGTTGGAGGAGCGCGTCGACGCGCAGCATTTCGGAACGCGCGTTCGACTGAGCGAGCATCACGCGTCCGAACATCGCCGAGTCGTCGATCGCCAGTAATTTCGCACAGGCGAGCGCGATGCGGTGCGGTTCGTCGTTTCCGTCGATGACCGGCGAGCTCGCGCTGCCGTCGAGGGTGGCGCGCAGCGTGTGGTCGCCGATCGCCACGAAAATCGGCCGGGCGAAGCCCGCCTCGATCTGCGACACGATCTGCAAGACGTAGCCCGGCGTCACCGTGACGCTAGCGAGATGGCGCGCCGTCGGAATACCGAAGGAATGGAGCGCGGTCGCGACTTCGTTCGCTCGGTCGACCATCTGCGCATCGTCGACGAAGATCGCCGCGACTCCAGGGCGCATCGCCGGAAAATTGCCGACGAAATCGGCGACCTGTTCGTAGGCGGCCTTCACGCGGGCGAGCCCCGCCGCATCGACCGGATCGAGATTGCGGTAGATCTGCTTATCGAGCATCTGATCTTCGTGTCCGTGCCGCCAGATGCGCCACGAATCGTTGTCGATCACGTCGGCGATCACGAGCTGCCCTTGGTTCTCACCGCCGATCAATCGGCCGAACTCCACCTTCATATCGACGAGCAAGACGTCGCGATGGCGCCAGGCGTGGGCGAGAATTTCGAAGGTCAACCGAGCGATCTCGCTCATCGCTCCAATTTCGTTGGGCGAAGCGATCCCGCGTGCGGCGATCTCCTCGGGGGTAATGAGCGGATCGTGATTCGCGTCGTCCTTGAGGAAAAATTCCGTCACCCGCGGCACCAGGATCGCCCCGCGCTGGAGCCCCGTATGACGGCGCACGAACGAGCCCGCCGCGACGCCGCGCACGACCACTTCCAACGGAATCATCGAGCAGCGGCGCACCAACATTTCGTTGTCGTCGTCGTCCTCGCCACCGTTAAGAAAATGCGTCGGCAATCCGCAGAGATTGAGCAACCGGAAGACGCGCGAGGTGGTCTGAGCGGCGAGCCGCCCTTTGCCGGGGATTTCGTCGCGCCGCGCGCCGTCGCCGGCGGTAATCGCATCGCCCTGCGCGACGACGAGTTGGTCGGGAGAACTCGGGACTTCGTAGAGAACTTTGGTCTTGCCCCGTGCGATCTCGATCCCTTTATCCACGTTCTTCCTCCGCCCGATGTTCGGCGACGATGCGTTGCTGCGGGAAATCCGGCAATGCGGCGATCTGCGCCGCAACCATGCGCGCGCGCCGCGCCGCGAGCCCGACGTGTCCCGTGGGATCGAGCGAGCGACGGATCTCGGCGGGATCGATCAGCGCGGTCAACGCCGGATCGCCGGCGAGTAACCCCGCGAGCGGATTATCCTCGCCTCGGGCGAGCGCGTCCCACGCCTCCATCGCGCGTCCGCGCAGCGTTTCGTGCAACTCCTGACGGTCGCCGCCGGCGCGCGCGGCTTCCATCATCACCCGCTCGGTACCCGCAAACGGACCGTAGGTACGGACGTTCTGTGCGATGCGCCGTTCGTCGATGCGCAGCCCGCGCACCACGCGCAGCGCGAGCGAGAGCAACTCGTCGACGCAGAGCAGCGCTTCGGGGATCGTGGTGCGTCGGTTCGCACTATCGTCGAGCGTGCGCTCGAGGTAATTCGTCGCGGCGTTCTGCCACGCGACGTCGGCGTATGCCGGCAAGAGCCGCGCGAGCGAATCGATCCGTTCGCAGAGAATCGGATTGCGTTTGAACGGCATCGCGCTGCTGCCGACCTGCGCGCTTCCGAAGGGTTCGGCGAGCTCGCCGAACGGCGGGGCGCTGAGGATGCGCATATCGGCAGCGAACTTCGAAAGCGATGTGCCGATGCCGGCGAGAGCGGCGAGCAACAGGTAATCGAGTTTGCGCGTGTAGGTTTGCGTGCTCGCCGCTCGCGCTTCGAGCCCGAAATGCTCGAGCACCTCGCGCTCGAGATCGATCGACGCGCCGGTACCGCCGAGCAATTGTTCGTAGGACGCGGAGGTCCCGACGGCGCCGCGCAATCCCTTCGTCGTCATCTGCGCGAAGACGTGGCGGAGGTTCGCGTCGTCGATAAGGAGATCTTGGGCGTAGATCGCAAAGCGGTAGCCCAGCGTCGTCGGCTCCGCCGGCTGCAAGTGCGTGAACGCCATGCAGAGGCGATCGGCCTGCGCCTCAATCCGTTCGGCGAACGCCGCGAGCAACTCGTGTAAGCGTTCCCCGATACTGGAGAGCGCGCGGCGGATGCGATAGGTTTCGACCGTATCCTCGATGTCCATCGAGGTCGCGCCGAGATGGAGCTTACCGCCGCCGATACGCGCCTGCGACGCGTAGACGCGGATCTCGGCCATGAGATCGTGGTGGATCGAGCGCTCGATCTCTAATGCCGCCTCGATATCGATCTCATCGGCATGCGCGCGCAGGTCGGCGAGCTCCGCCTCGCTGACGAATCCGTGCTTCGATTGGGCTTGGGCGAGCGCGATCCAAACCTCGCGCCAGAGCCGCCGCCGCGTCCGCTCCGAGAAGAGCGAGCGCACGTCCTTGCGACCGTACCTCCAAGAGAACGGCGAAGCATAACTGGAGTGATCCATGGGTGCTCGCCGCT
>JAJXXM010000078.1 GCA_021781095.1 bacterium | reverse complement strand
CCCGAACGGTTACCTCGTCTTCGAAGTCCCCGTGAAGAACACGCAGAGCGGCGAGGCCGGAGTTCCCGGGCTCGATATCACCGCCTTCTATAAAGACGGCACCGAAGCGACGAGCAACGAGACGCCGTTCTCGAAGACCGGCACACCGTTAACGCCGAAGAACCTTTTCCCGGGGCAGGGCATGACGGTCTATTATGCGATCGTGAACCTGCCGAAACCGACGAAGGCGAATCCGTTGGTCAAATTATTGCTGCGATACACCGCCAATAACGACCCCGGTTATCCGCCCGTCTATCGCTTGCTGCATCCGGTTTTTACGCCGTAACATGCATCTGCTCGCTGCGGTCGCGTTGAGCATCGTGATGAACGGCACGATTACGGTGCACGTTCGTAATCCCGATACCGGCGAAAACGGCGTGTACGTTCAGCGCGTTCGCAATGCGCGCGTGACGATCGACCGCGGCATACTCCAATTCGAAGCACCGGCGATCTACAAAGTGCGGGAGAACGCGCCGCCATGCACGGGAACCTTCGGCGATGCGACGACGCCGATCGCCGGTTCGATCTTCCTCACGCGCACCGCTCAACAGGAATTTCTCGGAACGTTGATCGCGCCGGGGCAACTCCTCGGCGAGGGCAGCGGTTCGGCGCCGACCTGCGGAATCGGATTCGGCGGCCGATTCCCGACCGGGCACGTCGCCCCGCCCGCGCTACCCGCGCGCGCCGGAAAAACGACGACGTGGAAATTCACGGTTCGCAACGTTCGCGATGAGACGCCCGGGAGCGATGCGATCGAAGATTGGAGCGTTGACCTCAGCTTTGCCGCGCGCCGCTAGTCTCCGCACCCTCAAACGCGATCTCGGCGGAAAACGCATGCACGCAATCACCGCCGACCTCGACCTGCGAAATATGGTTCTCGTCCCACGATAGACGCGCGTGCAGCGTGCTCGTTCTCCCGATCCAGCGCCCCTGTTCGATCTCGACCTCGCGCCGCTCCGCACCGAGCGCACCGGCAGCGGCGAGAAAAGCGAGCATCGGCGCAACCGCGCTTCCGGTCGCGGGATCTTCGCCGACGTCATCGGCGATGGCAGCAACCATCCGCACCGAGGCTCGCCCCGCCTCGTACTGTACGACGAGGATGTTTCCGTCGGCGATCTCTCGATCGCAGTGCGAGCGGAGCTCGCGACGATCGAGTTCGATCTTTGCCGCCGCATCGATGCTCGCCACGCGAACGCACAAGAACGGCCCCGACCTGCGAACCGAGCCGACGATCTCCGATTCCGTGACGCCGAGCGCCGCCGCAAACGAGCGATCGCCAAGCGGCGTACCGAGGCGTGGAAGCGGCGGACGCATCCAGAAACGCAATCCCTCGCGCCGAACCGGAACGAGCCCGATCTCCATTTCGAAGGCGAAATCGACGGCATCGAGCAGTCCGAGGCGGTGCAACGTCCATGCCGTACCGATCGTCGGATGTCCGGCGAACGGTAACTCGCGCCCCGGAGTAAAGATGCGCACACGATATGCGGCGCGCGGATCGCGCGGAGGGAGTACGAAGGTGCTCTCCGAGCAATTCATCTCGCGGGCGAATGCCTGCATCGTCGCACTCTCGATGCCGTCAGCGTTTGGAACGACGGCGAGCGGATTACCGCCGAAGAGCCGATCGGTAAAGACGTCGCATTGGTGAAATGCGGCAATCCTCACTTCGTGCAGGGCGGCCCGCTATAGCGCATCACCGCGACGTTGCCGCTCCGTGCGATCACGCGCGTTGTGCGGCCGAAGCTCGGTTGCGATGCGACCGAGGTGCCGGTATAGAACACGAAGGCGCGCGGTGCGGTGCAGACGACGTCGCGCAGGGTCGGCGTGTTGACGCCGACGTCGGCATTAAAGAGCGCGAGAAGCGCGACCGGCGGCTTCGTGTAGAAGAGCAACGATCCGCCGCCGACGATGCCGCCGTCGACGACGATATCGCCGGGGCGGCGCAGCGCATCGACGATTCGCGCGAGGCGCGGCACCGGTTTGAAGAGTTCCGCGCGCGGCAGCGCGACGAGACCGAGCACGTCGACCGCCACCGCCATCGCCAGCGCCAACGCAAAAGGTGCAAAGGGAGCTGTCGCCCTGCGCATCAGCATCGCCACCATCGCAATGCCTCCCAGCGCGATGGTCACGCCCATCGCGATCAATGCCGGGCGCAACACCGCGAGCGGTTCGCCGAGGTGATTGTCGCGAGCGAAGATCGCCACCGCAATCGCCAATAATCCGATCACCAACGGCACGGCCAACGTTGCGACGAGCGCGGCGCGAACGCGAGAGCGTTCCAGCAAACCGTCGAGATAGATCGCGCAGATCACGGCGATCGCCGGAAACTCCAACGCAATATAGTTGGGTAACTTCGTACGCGCGAACGAAAAGAAGAGCAACGGCACGACCGCCCAGCAAAACGCCAGGCGCAAGACGCGTGCCCGTTCGTCGTTTTCGCCGAGTCTCAAGCGCGAGATTCCGCCGAGGACCGCGCTGGGCAATAACGCGATCCACGGGAAGAACCCGACGACGAGTACCGGCAGATAGTACCAGACCGGCCCCGACTGGTTCTCGATCACGCCGGTGTAGCGACCGATCGTGTAGTGGCCGATGAGCGTAACGACCGAAGCGAATCCGGTGCGCATGACGAGCGCGATGAACCACGGCGCGACCGTTGCCGCGAAAGCAAAGGCTCCCCACCACCACGTCGAGAGCCGCGGCCACGAGATGCGTTCGACCTTCACGCTCCAAAATGCGTAGGGGAGCAAGACGATCAATGCCACCACCGGCGCGACCGGGCCCTTCGCTAAGAAGCCGAAGCCCGCAGCGACCGCGCCGAAAATATAGTAGCGACGTTTGCCGGTCTGAAGGCCGCGAAACCACCAGAATACCGTCATGGCGACCGCGCAATCGAGCAAGGCATCCATGATCGCGAGCCGTCCGATAATCGCCTGCATGAGCGAGCTCGAGAGAATCACCGCCGCGAAGACGCCGACGCGCGAGCCGAGTTGGCGTGCGACCGCGTAGCCGGTCATCGCCCCCATCGCGATGGTCGCCAACGCTGCCGGAAGGCGCATCGCAAAAGAGGTGAGCCCGAAGAGCTTCACGCAGAGCGCCGCCACCCAAAAGTAGAGCGGCGGCTGAACGAACCACGGCAGGCCGTTGTAGTGCATCACGATCCAGTCGTGGGTGAGCAGAATCTCCCGCGCCACCTCTCCGTAGATCGTCTCGCTGTTGTCCCAAAGGGTGCCCGCTCCGAGCCCCGGCAGCACCAGGAGCGCCGAGGCGAGCGCACCGAGAAGCGCAGCGCGAGTGGGACGTTGCATGCGCGGAGCAGAGTTTCGCACGGCGGTGCGGAATCCATGCCGCATCATGTCGCTTCCGCTCTCCCTTCGCCTCGCGGGGCGACTCATCGTGCTGGTAGGTGCCGGTTCGGTCGCAGCCCGCAAAGCCCGTTCCTTTATCGAAGCAGGCGCCAACCTCTTCGTCGTCGCCCCGCAGCTCTGCGAGGCGATGGAGGCACTCCTTGTAGCGAACCCCGGCGTGCGCTGCGAACGGCGCGCCTACCGCGAGGAGGATCTCACCGGCGCATTCCTCTGCGTCGTTGCAACCGACGACGGCGCGGTGAACGAGCGCGTCGGTCGCGATGCGCGCGCGCGCGGAATCCTCACCATCGATTCGACCGATTCGACGCGCGGCGATGCGACGATGCCCGCGGTCGTCAAGGTCGGCGGCCTCACCTTCAGCATCGACTCCGGCGTCGGCACACCCGCATTTTCGAAGCGTATTGCGCGCGAGATCGCGCTCCATTTCGACGCACGCTACGACGCCGCGGCACGAACGCTCGCCATCGCGCGCAGTTACGTGCGCGACACGCTTTCGTCGGAGCAGCGCACCATCGTCATGCGCGCGCTCTCCGAATTGCCGCTCGACGAACTCGCCACGATGGATCGCAATCGCATTGAAGATGTCGTCGAAGCGACCGCCGCGACGTTGCTCGCCGACGGCCTCACGCCGACGACCGGCAGCGCCGTCTGCGCGACGCGCGCCAGCGCGCTCGCCCTGTGGCAATCGCGCCACGTCGCTTCGCGCCTCGCGCGCAGCGGCATCGCTTCGACGATGCTCGAGATATCGACCGTCGGCGACCGCGACCGCAGCAGCGCGCTCGCAGCGATGGGGCAGCAAGCGATCTTCGTCAAAGAACTCGAACGCGCGCTCGCCGAAGGGCGCGCCGATTACGCGGTTCATTCGGCGAAAGATCTTCCGAGCGCCCTGCCGCCGGGGATGCAACTCTGCGCGATATCGGAGCGCGAAGACGTTCGCGATCTCTATTGCAGCGAACGCTTTGCGAGTTTCGAAGAACTTCCGCCCGGCGCGCGCATCGGCACTTCCAGCCCGCGGCGGCGCGCACAATTATTCGCATTGCGCAGCGATCTCGAGTATGTCGATATTCGCGGAAACGTCGACACGCGGCTACGCAAACTTCGCGAGGGGCAGTACGACGCGATCGTCTTGGCGGCGGCCGGGCTCCGGCGGCTGGGGCTGCGGGCGACCTACGCGGTCCCCTTTTCGATCGAGAGCCTCTTACCGGCCGCGGGGCAGGGCGCGCTTGCAGTCGAGACGCTGCTCGACGCACCGCTCGCACCGGTGCTGCGTGCCGCCCTCAACCACGAACCGAGCGAACGCGCGGTGACCGCCGAGCGCGCCGCACTCCGCGAGCTCGGTGCAGGGTGTACCGCTCCGGTCGGCCTCTACGGAGCCTTCGAGGGCGAGGAGCTCGTGCTGCGCGGCAGCATCGGGGCCGAGGACGGGCAGCCCGCGCTCGTCGCCGAGCTTCGCGGGCGCTGCAACGCTCCCGAGGAGGCCGAGGAGCTCGGCCGCGCGCTCGCCCGCCTGCTCTTCCAACGGGGCGCCGCCGAATTGCTCGTCAAGGGCGGGCCGCTCGCCGGGCGACGGATTCTGCTTCCCCGCACCGTCGAGCGGAGCAGCCGCATCGCGCCGCGCCTGCGCGCCCTCGGCGCCGAGGTCGCGGAGATTCGTGCCGGCGAGGAGCCCGACGGCAGCCCCGTCGATCTGCTGGTGATTCCGTCGAGCGGTGCCGCCGCGGTCGCGGCGCCCTGGATCGCCCACTGGCGCGAGCGCGGCCTGCGCCCGCTCGTCGCGGCGATGGGGCCGGAATCGGCGTCGGCGATCGAGCAGGCCGGGCTGCACCCCGACGGGGTCGCCACGAATCCGGAGATCGACGCCTTTACCGCTTGCATTGTGCGCCTCCTCGACGCACCCTAACGGTATGCTGCATCGTCCCCGGCGCCTGCGCCGCACTCCCGCTCTGCGCGCCCTCGTTCGCGAGCATCGCACGCCGGTCGACGCATTGGTGATGCCGCTCTTCGTCGTCGAGCGCGAGAGCGATGCCGGACCGATCTCCTCGATGCCCGGGGTCGCGCGTCACACGCTCGCGCAGAGCATCGCGGAAGCGCAACGCCTCTTCGGCTTGGGAATCAACGCGGTGCTGCTCTTCGGAATTCCCGCACATAAAGATGCCGTTGCTTCCCGCAATGCCGCCGAAGACGGGATCGTGCAACGCGCGATCGCGGGAATAAAAGCCGCGGTTCCGGAGATGCTGACGATCGCCGATCTCTGCAACTGCGAATATACCGATCACGGCCATTGCGGGTTGCTCGACGAACGCGGCGAGGTTCGGAACGACGAAACGGTCGAGTTGCTCGCCGAAGTCGCGCGTTCCTATGCGCGCGCGGGCGTCGATATCGTCGCGCCCTCGGATATGATGGACGGACGTGTCGCCGCGATTCGCCGCTCGCTCGACGGCGACGGTTTTTCAGAAGTTGCGATTATGGCGTATAGCGCGAAGTACGCATCGGCTTTCTACGGGCCATTTCGCGAGGCTGCGGGTTCGACGCCGCAATTCGGCGATCGTCGCGGTTATCAGATGGATCCGCCGAATGCGCGCGAAGCGATGCGTGAAATCGCACTCGATATCGACGAAGGCGCCGATATCGTCATGGTAAAGCCGGCGCTTCCGTATCTCGATATCGTTCGCAGCGCTCGCGACCGTTTTGACGCGCCGATCGCGGTCTATAACGTCAGCGGAGAGTACGCGATGATGGAAGCGGCCTTCGAACGCGGATGGTTGGAACGCGAACGCACGATCGACGAATTAATGGCATCGTTCACGCGCGCCGGGGCCGACATCATCATCAGTTACTTTGCCGCCGATTACGCGCTCCGTCATGGCCGAGGCCGCTGATTTCACGGTCGCGTTGCTTCTCGGCGGTGAGGCACGGCGATTCCCCGACAAACTCACGCGACCGCTGGGAGCCGACACCCTCATGGAGCGCGCCGTCGCATTCGGGCGTTCGCTCGGGCCGCTCCTCTTACTCGGCCGCGAAGATCAGCGCGCGGAGGCCGCACGCTTCGGGGTTCCGTTTCTCGCTGACGCCCGCCCGCGGGGCGGCCCGCTCCCCGCGCTCCTCGCTGCTTTCGCCGCACTCGAAAGCCCCTGGGTGCTTGCCCTCGCCGCCGATCTTCCCGCGGT
>JAJXXM010000060.1 GCA_021781095.1 bacterium | reverse complement strand
AACGGAGATCCTTTCTGCACGGCGAAGCTACGCGGCGTCATGCGCACCCTCGCGGAAATCTTCGCTCCGGGATCGCCGACGTTACCCGAGGGGCTTCGAACGCTCGACGTTTCGCCCGAACGTGAGTTGGAACCTGGGATGACGGTGCGCGCGGCCTTCACTTTTACCAACCACGGCGGCGCCCCGGCGACCGGGGTGCGCGTGCGCTTGAACCTCCCCGAGGGGCTCGTCTATCTCGTGGGCTCCGCGACGCTCGACGGGGAGCTGCTCGAGGACGAACGGGGCAGCACGCCACTGCTCGCGTCGGCCGGCGCCGGGATCGGCGACGTCGCGCCGGGGCAGCGGCGACGGATCGAGCTCTGCTACAGCGTCGCCGGAGCGATCGAGAACGGCAGCACCGTCGAGATTCAGGCGGCGGTCGCCAGCTCCGAACTCGAACCGGTCGGATCGAACGTCGTTCGCCTGATCGCGCGCAGCAAACCGAACCTACGCAATCCCGGCAGCACCGCAAGCCTCGAAGCGCGCGGGGATCTCCACCCCGGCGGCGAGGCAACGGTGACCGTTCGCGTTCACAATGTGGGCGAATCGAGCGCGCACGACGTTGTCGTGCTCGCGCCGGTGCCCGAACATACGCAATACGTGCCGGGTTCGGTGCGCGTGAACGGGCGCGAACTCGAAGGCGAGCTCGGCGTCGCCTTCGACCGGCTCTACGCACCGGTCGTCGCGCGGACGCTCGCCTCGGGTGCGACGGCGACGTTGCAGTATCGCGTGCGTCTCGACGCTCCGCTCCCCGACGCGACGACGATTCGTTTGCAAGCGCGCATCGCATCGCAAGAGAGCGTCGCGTTCGATCTTCCCGAGAGTTCGCTGAGCGTCGCCGCCGCGCCGGATTTTTCGGGGCCCGGAAATGCGCTGCGGGTCGAGCCGTCGGAGGAAATCCTTCCCGGCCATCGCTTGCGTCTCTCGATCTCGCTGCAAAACGATGGAGACGCACGTGCGGAGCGCGTCGAGGTTGCCTTCGCGGTCGATCCCGCACTCTCGTTCGTTCGCTCGAGCGCGCAACTCGACGGTGCGCCGTTACGCGAACGCAAGCGCGAAAATTTGCGCTTCGATATCGGCGCGCTCGACGCCGGAGAATCGGCGGAGCTCTCCGCCGAGTTCGTGCTTGTTTCGCCGCAACCGGCAGGGCGCGAGCTCTCGGTCGGCGCGCGCGTCTCGTGGGAGCCCTTCGCGGCGCTCGGCGAGCGATTTTTCGAACGCCGGCTCGCCGTCGTTTCGCGCCCGCATTTCGTGGCGCGTCGGAATCGTCTCTCACGCATAGGCGCGGGTTTGGTGCACCCCGGCGAGCGCGTTGAAGGCGAGATCGCGATTGCGAATACGGGATCGGCCGCCGCCCACGAAGCGCGCCTCTCGTTCGTCGTCGCCCCGGAACTGGAAGCGCTGGAAATTTTCGAAAACGATACGCCGCGCACGCTCGTCGAGAACCGTCTCGAGCTCGGCACCCTCGATGCCTATAGCGCCCGGACGTTCCGCTTTTGCGCGCGTCTGCAGAGCCCGTTGCGCGACCGCACCGAAGCCGTGCTGCGCGTCGCGCTCGCATCGAACGAGTGCGAAGAACGCTCGCTCGGCGAACTTCGTTGGACGGTCGATTCGCATCCATTTTTTTCGGCGGAGCGTTCGCGCTTCGAACGACACGAAAGCGAGCCGCTTCGCCCCAACCGCGTCACCGAGATCTCGCTTCATCTCGAAAACGTTGGAAGCGATGTGGCGCGGAACGTTACCGTCCGGCTCTATCCGGCACCCGAGGCGCGCATCGAGAGCGTCGAAGGAGCGACCCGGTCGAATTCCGCGTTTCTCGTCGGCGAGATCGCGGCGGGCGGCAGCGCCGAGATACGCATCGGCATACGGCTGCTGCGCAGCCTCGCCCGGGAATTTCCGCTGACGCTCGACGGTGTGGTCACCGCCGATGCAACGGTACCGCTGCAACTCGAACGGATCACCATTCCGACGACCGCGCAGCCCGATTTTTCAGCAGGCTCGTTCCAGAGCGAGCCTGCCGAGAGCGTCGAAGCCGGCGAGAGCATCGATTGGACGTTGCGTTTGCGCAACGGCGGCGACGGCACCGCGCGTCGGCTGGAGATCGCGATCGAGCAACCGCAGGTCGTCATTTACGTGCCCAACTCCACCACCGTCAACGGCGTGCCGGTTCGCGATGTCGGCACCCTACCGCCCTTTGCCGCCGGGCGCGGCATCGTCTTCACCGCCGTCGAACCGGGTGTCGAAGCGGTCGTTCGTTGGCGCGATATCGCGCATAATCAGCTGCAACTCGGCGAGCAAATCGTGCGGAAAGCGCGCCTCTCCTACGATGGCGAACGCTGCGACGAGCTGCTCTCCAATGCGCTACAGGTGCGCGCGACGCCGATGCTGGCGGGGTCGATCGCGGGGCTCCCCTTTGGGCTCGACGGCGTCGTCGGCAATTCGCCCGCGGGGCCGCGTGCGGTCGGGAATCTAGCCGAGGCTGAGGCTCCACGCGTGGAGATGCCGCGTGTCGAGATGCCGCACGTAGAAAGCGCACGCGCGGAGGTTCCACCGACGAATTCGGAGAGCGTGCGCCCCGAGCATCCCGCGCGCGAGATCTTGCGTTCGCAGGTCGGCACGCTGGTCGTGTTGAGCCCGGAGCGATTGGTGCAGATCGAGCGACAACTCGGCGAGAGCCGCCCCGGAAAATTCGTCGGGCATCTCTTCGCGTTGCGCGCCTTGCTCCCCGATGCGATCGGTTCGACGCCGTTACACTCGCTCGACCATCTGCGCGACGCGCTACGTGAATCGCTCGACCGGCTCTTTATCAAGCTCCGCATCGCGCACTACGCGATGGTCGAACGCGAGCTCGAAACACCGACGGTGCGAGCCGCGATCGTCGACGCGCTCGACGATGCGGTGCGTTCGCACGGAGAGCCTGCGCCGCCGACGGAAGCCTCCGCGTCGTTGAGCGGCCGATTCGACGGCGATGAAGTGCGCGCGCTCGTGGAACGGTTGCACGAAGCGCCGCTCGCAGGCGCGCTGCCGTGGTTCGCACTCGCGCATCTGCTTCCCGACGAGCGCGCCCCGGTCGCACGCTACCGTACCGCGCTCTGCGCGGCGCTCGAAGCGCTCCTTCCGTGCGAGCCCTCGGCGTTTCTCGACCGTTTAACGCGCACGACCGACGAACGGCTCGATGCCGCCCTCGCCGATCTGCGCGAAAGCCTCGCGAGCCTGTCGGCGCGATGAGCCTCGGCATCGCGATCCTCGCGCTCTTTCTCATCGGCGCGCTCATCATGCTCGTCGCGCGATTGCTTCCGCGCGCGGAGCCGGTGGTCGCCCAGCGGGTCGCCCCGGCCGAGCCTCTCCCCGAGGCCGCAGCGCAGCCTCCCGCGGTCGATGCGGCGGCGTGGGGGGAGCGAGAGGCGGCAGAGTTCGCAATGCTTCCCGAAGCCGCGCGCTGCGATATGATTTTTTCGATTGAAGAACGGCACGACGAGCGCAGCGCCGCACTCTTGGCGCACGCCTTGAGCGATCCGAGCGAGGTGGTGGCGACGGCGGCCGCTCACGCGTTAATCGCGCGCGGCGAACGCGCGGCGGTCGAAAGCTATCTCGGGCAGGGCGACGACGAGCGGCGAGCCTCGATGGCGAAAACGCTGCGCGCGCTCTTCCCCGATCTTTCGGTCGCCGAACCGGCGGGCGAGCGGTCGCAGCCCGAGACGCGCGCGGTGCCTCCGCGTGGGGCGCGCACGGTCGTCATTCTCGATCTCGCGCATCTTCGCGTGCGCGACGAATTGCGCACCATCGAACGCGCCGATAGCGGCGGTATGTTACGCCACCTCATCGCTCTCAAACGCTTGCTCCCGGAGCGCTCGATGGATGGGACGCCCGCGCTCGATGCGGCGCTCCGCGATGCGCGCGAAGCGATGAACGCGCCGATCGCGCGCCTCGTGATGACGTTACATCGGCCGCGCCCCGTCGTTTCGAGCAAAGATATCGAAGATGGCGCCGGCCGCATCGCCCTACGCTCGCTGCTCGATGCTTTCCTCGCCGCTCCGGCGAGCGCGGAGATGCCGACGGCGACCGGGAACGCCGTCCTCCTTGCCGGCAGCGTCGATCTCGACGAACTCGTGGATCTGCGCCGTCGCCTGGAAAACGAGCCGATCGGCGCGGCGCTTCCGTGGGTCATCAACGCACGTCTGCTGCCGACCACGCTCCTGGTTCGTGGTGAAGAGTACGATATTCTCTCGCGCTATCGCGCGCGCGCGGCCGAGAGCCTCGCCCTGCTCTGCGAACTTCCCGTCGCCGAATTTCACCGCGTTATCGCCACGCATAACGATCGCGTGCTCGATGCGTTGCTCGACGACGCGCTCGCCGAGCTGGCGAAACTCGACGCTATACCTTCAAACGGAAGTAGCGGATCATAATATTACGTGCGATCGGCGCGGCGACGTTCGCGCCGTAGCCGCCGCTACGATCCACGTACACGGCGATGACGAGTTTCGGGTGCTTCAGCGGCGCCCAACACACGAACCACGTCGTATTCGGGCCGTTGCCGCCGTCGGTCTCTACGGTTCCGGTCTTGCCCGCGAACGGAAAGCCCGGTATCGCGAGCCCGTACGCCGTACCGACCGCGGAGGTGACCTGCGCCATACCGGCGCGAACCGCCGCGAGCGATTTCTGCGTCACCGGAACGTGCCGGATGATCGATGGTGGGAAAACTTTAATCGTGTGTCCGTCGGGCGTGAGGATCTGCGTCACGATATGCGGGCGGTAGAGCGTGCCGCCGTTGACGACCGCCGAGGCGATGTTGGCGATCTGCATCGGCGTCGCTTGCATCGCGCCTTGCCCGATGCCGAGAAAACACGCGTCGCTCGGCTCCTGCGGTAAGCCGTAGTTTTTCATCATCCACGCATTGGTCGGCCAATTGCCTTTGCTCTCGCCGGGGAGATCGATTCCGGTGCGCGCGTCGAGGCCGTAGAGCAATGCGAATTTCCGCAAGCGCTTGAGGCCGAGCCCCATGGAGAGACGATAGAAATAGCCGTCCGACGAAGCGGCCAGCGCCGGGACGAAGCTCGTGTATCCGAGCCCGCCGGAGACGATATCGCGCGCGATATATCCGTCGCAATTCCATTCGCCGTTGTCGTAGACGATTTGGTTGCGGCGAATGACGCCGACGGTAATCGCCGCGGAACCGGTGACCATTTTAAACGTCGATCCGGTCGGCGTCGCGGCGGCAATCGCGCGGTTGAAGAGCGGTTGTGCGGGGTCGGTGAGATAGAACGAGATTTTTCGCGAGCGATCGAGTGCGAAGTCGTTCGGATTGTAATCGGGGTAGCTCGACATCGCGAGGATGCGGCCGGTCCACGGGTCCTCGACGACGACCGCTCCGGAGACGGATTCGCCGCGCTGAACGCGCTGCACGCCGTGGGCGAGCGCGCTCTCGACGATGCGCTCGAGTCGCAGGCTTACGGAGAGTTTCAACGTGTCGCCCGGAACCGGTGCCTTGTCCGGTAAGCGGTCGCCGGCGACGACGTTTCCGGCGGCATCGACCACCACGCGTTGTCCGCCGGGGCGGCCGCGCAGGTAGCGATCGTATTCGTACTCCAGCCCATCCTTGCCGACGATCGCATTGGGCGAATAGCCGTACGGCCGCAGTCGCTTATACTCCGAAGCGGTAATGAGGCCGACGTAGCCCAGCATCAGCGACCCGACGTTGTTGTACGGATAGTCGCGCACCGCTTGGACCTCGATATCGACGCCCGGCAGAACGGCGAGCAATTCCGAGAGACGCGCGACATCGGCGACGGAGAGATTGCGAGCGAGTACGACCGGGCCGTACGGCTCGTAGGTTTGCACCTCGGCGAAATTACGGTAATTGACGCCACGGTGGTGATAGAGCCGATATTCGAGCTTCGCCATGGGAAGATGGATCGTGGTGGCGACGCTCTCCAGCTCCGAATGAAGATGTTTGACGAGCGACGGCACGAGTGCGACCACGAACGATGGGCGGCTGCGCACCATCACCTTGCCGTGGCGATCGACGATCAGGCCGCGCGGCGCGGCGACGCGGATGAGCCGAATTTGGTTCGCTTCGGCCTGCGCGCGGTACTCCGCTCCGTGGACGATCTGCACGTCGACGAGCCGCACCAAGAGTACCGCGAAGACCAGCACGGCAAAGAGCGCGAAGCCGATGAGCCGCCGTAGGGGGCGTTCGAAACGTTGGCGCAGCCAAATGCCGGTATCTCTCATGCGTTATCGCGATGTCTGGAGCGGTACCACCAAGCGAAGATTCCTAACAGCAGCGAATCGAGAATCGCCTGTCTGATCGCGTCGTGAAAATGCAACGCGCTCCATGCAAACGGAGAGCCGGTCGCCTGCATGACCGCCCAGAAGACGGCGTTTCGCACGAACGTCGCGACGAATGCGAGCGCCGCGTAGAGCAGCGGAGAGTTGCTGAAAAAACGTTGCGCGAGGAGCGCGGTCAACACCGCTGCGGCGAGCGTTGCGAGCATCCACGACGCGCCGGTCGTTCCCGATAGCAGGTCTTCGCAGAGCCCGGCGATGAGGCCGAGAAATGCCGCGCGTTGC
>JAJXXM010000199.1 GCA_021781095.1 bacterium | reverse complement strand
ATACGGCGGCTTCGCCGCCTACTCGGCGTGACAACGATCGCGCTACTCGGCGTGACAACGATCGCGCTACTCGGCGTGACAACGATCGCGCTACTCGGCGTGACAACGATCGCTGCTCGGAGTGAGAACGGTGCGTGTTCCGTTGCCCGAGGACGACGAGCGACCGTGCGATGACGGTGCACCCGACGAACGAGCGGCGAGGACCCTGACATTGCTTGTCCGAGCCGCGAGCGTCTAGTGAGGAGCGGTGCGCCGCAGTCGCACGGTCGCGCAAGTGTCGCGCCTCGATACGGGCGCTAAAGCGCCCTACTCGGCGTGACAACGATTGCGCCTCGATACGGGCGCTAAAGCGCCCTACTCGGCGTGACAACGATTGCGCCTCGATACGGCGGCTTCGCCGCCTACTCGGCGTGACAACGATCGCGCTACTCGGCGTGACAACGATCGCGCTACTCGGCGTGACAACGATCGCGCCTCGATACGGGCGCTAAAGCGCCCTACTCGGCGTGACACTGGTGCGCTACTCGGCGTGACAAATTGGTTAGTTCGGGTAGAGTAAGTACTTCGCGCGCAGTTTCATGAATCGGGCGAGCGCGGGCTGCCAGCTATTGATGATCTGCGCGGCACTCTCTCCGCGTTCGAGCCCGAGCCGAACCGCGTCGGTGCCCCAATCGTTATCCATCCCGCGCGCGTTGATGCGCAACCGCGGCATCAGGCGATGCCCGGCGACGAGCAACGATACCGCCGTTTCGACGCTGCGAAAGTGGTGGGGATGGGTGACGTAGAGCTCGACCCCGCTCAGTTCGCGGCCGCGCCAAAAACCGAAAAA
Organism: bacterium; assembly: GCA_021781095.1. The sequence continues at coordinate 5,805 of JAJXXM010000199.1, read as the reverse complement.
TGGCGACCATGCCGCCGGGCGAAAATAAACGCCGGGAAGGTGCGCCGCGTTGAGCGCGCTCGCATAGGCATACGCGGGCATGCCGAGATATCCCGCATAGAAAAACGGCTTTGCGGTGCCGACGCCATTATTGATGCCGCCGTTGTCGATGAGTCCGGTGCAGGGGTAGACGAGCGTCGTCTGCCAGGTGGGGATATTCGGCGAGCTCTCGACCCAACGCAAGCCGGTCTGATTCCAGAGCATCGAACGGTGCCAGCCGATCATCTTGACGACGCGCAGATGCGCGTGGATCCCGAACGCGTTGTTGAACATCTCGGCGAGCTCGCCGATCGTCATGCCGTGACGCATCGCGATCGGATAGAGCCCGATGAACGAACGGAAGTGCGGATCGAGGACGGGGCCTTCGACGGTCTCTCCGCCGATCGGATTCGGGCGGTCGAGCACCCAGACGCTTTTGTGATAACGGGCGGCCGCGCGCATGACCTCGGCCATCGTCGATATATACGTATACGCACGGTCGCCGACGTCTTGAATGTCGAACAACAGCACGTCGACGCCGCGCAGCATCGCCGCCGTCGGCATGCGTTGCGGCCCGTAGAGGCTATAGACGGGGAGCCCGGTGCGCGGATCGCGATAGGACGAAACGAAATGCCCCGCGAGCTGGTCGCCGCGCAGGCCGTGTTCGGGCGAGTAGATCGCCTTGATGCAAATATGGGGATTCGCGCGAATGGCATCGACGATATTGACGAGTTGCGAGGTAACGCCGGTTTGGTTGGTGACGACGCCGACGCAACGGCCGTGCAGATCGTGCCAGGTCGAGCGCAAGAAGACTTCGTCGCCGAGAACGACCTTCGCGCGAGGGATCGCGCCGAAGCCGGTAACTGCGAGCAAGAGTGCGAGCGATGCGAGGCTGCGCGCGATCTCTCCGAATTTCATAGTACGAATGCAGCCTTCGCGTCGGTGGGGAGGATGCCTGCGTTGCGGCCGCGCTCGAAAAGAGCGTCGACCGCGGCGATTCCTTCGTCGCCGAGATCGAAGCTGTAGTCGTTGACGTAGAGGGCGATGTGCGCGCGCATCACGGCATCGTCCATCTCGAATGCGTGTTCGCGGACGTAGGGCATAATCGCGTTCTCGTCGCTGCGGGCGAACGCAAGGCTGCTGCGAACCGCCGCATCGACGGCGCGAGCGCGTTCCGGCTCGAGGTCGCGCCGGGCGAGAATCGCACCAAGTGGAATCGGCCGCCCCGTCGCGCTCTCCCACCAGGCGCCGAGATCGAGCAATTGATGGAGCCCGAAGCGCTGATAGGTAAAGCGCGATTCGTGAATGATGAGGCCGGCGTCGACTTCACCGCTCGCCACCGCATCGACGATGCGATCGAAGCGCATGATGCGCGTGCGGGGGCGCCTCCCGAGTGCGAGTTGCAGCAGCAGAAAAGCGGTCGTTCGCTCGCCGGGAATCGCGACGATCGGATCGTCGAGCGCCTCCCAGGTTCTTACGCGCTCCGGGCGCGCGACGACGAGCGGGCCGCAGCCGCGGCCGAGCGCTCCTCCCGAACGCAAGATGGTGTAGTCGCGCGTGAGATAGGGGATTGCGCCGTAGCTGACTTTCGTAAGCGGGTAGCGCGCGCGCGCCGCGGAGTCGTTGAGTTCGTCGATATCGAGGTAAGCGACGCGCACGGGCGGTGCTTCGGCGAGCAACCCGTTGGTGAGTGCGGCGAAAATGTAGGTATCGTTGGGGCAGGGCGAGTATGCGAGTTCGATCGGTTCGTTCACGTCGGCTCCACGGCGGTAAAAAGGCGGTGTACGGCATCGGCGAGCGCTGCAAACGCCGCCTCGGTCTTCCACGGTTCGGCGGCTCGCGGGCCGACGAAGTTCGAGATGCCACGCATTTCTAATGCGCGAACGCGCGCGAGTGTGGCGGCGCGTAAGATGGCGAAACCCTCCATGCTCTCGATCTCCGCTCCAAGTGCGGAGAGTCGCTCGCAGGTGCGCGCCTCGGTCGTGACGCGCGATACGGTAACGCCGGTGCGTTCGGCGATGCCGTTGGCGGCGAGCATCTCGACGAGCGCGGGGTCGCTCTGTGCCCGATGGTGTAAGCGATCTCCCGGTGGCACGCGTAGCGGTTCGCCGTTCTCGCGGTCGAGTTCGATAAAATCGGTGGCGACGACGCAGGCGTCGCCGATTGCGCAGCGCCCTTCGAATGCCCCGGCTATTCCGAGATTGAGGACGAGATCGTAACGATCGCCTGCGAGAGCCGCCGCCGTTCTCGCCGCTGCCTCGACCGGGCCGACTCCGCAGACCAAGGTGCGCACCGCATCGGGCAACGATATGCGCGCCCGTTCGAATTGCGTCGCGCAGACGGCGAGAACGCGCACGTTACGGAATACCGATAAACTTGTGGGTCTGCAACGAGAGCCGAAACCGCGCGGGGTGCGCACGCGCATACTCGACCGCCAGCGCGACGTTGTTCGGTTTGTTCCCCTCGGGCTGTAAGAAAATCGTTGGGTGCTCGGGGAAGAGCGCGAGGTGCTCTTCGGGCACGCGCCGATCGACGATGAACTTCACTTCGTCGGCGCGCCGCGCCATGCGCGGATCGACGCGCTCCTTCGGTGAGACGCAGAGCCAGACGTCGCGCGGCAACTCGACGAAAATCGTGCCGTTACTTTCGATGTGAACGCGCCGCCCCGCCGCGCGCAGCGCGTCGACGAGCGCCGGCGTCGCGCTTTGGGCGAGCGGTTCGCCGCCGGTGAGAACCACCATCGGACACGCACCGCCGAGTTCGTCCACGCGCGCGACGATCTCGTCGATGTTCGCCGAGGAGCGCAGCGCGTAATCGGTGTCGCAGAAATCGCAGGCGAGGTTGCAGCCGGCGAGGCGAATGAAAACGGCTGGCGTTCCCGCCCACGTGCCTTCCCCTTGGAGCGTGTAGAAGATCTCGGTGAGGTGAATCGTGGGTGTCGGCGCGGTTCGATTCATCGTAGGTCGTCGCAGCGAAGCACCGCGCACGCCGTCGGCGTCTCCCACAGGACGAGTTCGTCGAGCTGGGGTAACGCGGGTGCGATGCGGCTGTGGATCCAGAGGAGAACGTTCTCCGCCGTCGGGTTCTCGACGAACTCATTGAGCGTGCTGTGGTCGAGGCGATCGACGATCTCGCGCCCGACGACCGAGGTGATGCTCTCGAAATCGGCGACCATGCCGGTCGCCGCTCCGGCTTCTTGGAGCGGCCCCCGCAGCGCGACCTCGAGGAGATACGAATGCCCGTGCATGCGCGCGCATTTGCCCGCATGGTGGGGAAGTGCGTGCGCGGCTTCGAATCGGAAGTGCTTGCGAATCTGTACAACGGGCATGGCGGTCGATCTCACTCATTCGCGCCCTCCGTTCCCGAACCCTGATTGCCGTGAAAGGACTCGACCCCAGCCATGAAATTGCGCACCAACCGCGAGGAGCTCGTCGTTACCGTCGTTGCCGGGGTCGTCGCCCCCGCCCTCATCAACTCGGGCATCTACGACGTGAGTGCGGAAGGCGATCCCTTCGTGCTGCCCAGCGTCGGCGGCATCAATCCCAACGTGCGCATCGGCGACGGAGCGTTCGCCTTTCTCGCCGACCATATCGAACCGGCGGTCAGCATGCGCAACAACGACGATCGGCTCAATATCGCGTTGAACGCGATGTCCTGCATTGGTAATCGCGTGCGCGTACTCTCCGGAGATGCGAAGGGCGCGCTCGGGCGCGTCACCGGAACGCACGGCGGCGTCGAACACGTCATCGCGGATTTCGAGCCGGAGAGCATGGAGAAGATGGCGATCGGCGATGCCGTCCAAGTGCGGAGTTGCGGGCTTGGCCTGCGCTTACTCGATGCGCCCGAGGTCCGCGCCTTTAATGCCGATCCCGGCTTCCTCGACGCATGGGGCATCGAAGTGCGGAAAGGGCGCGTCCACGCGCGCGTCGCGAAGATCGTTCCCGCCACCGTGATGGGGAGCGGGCTCGGACGTTCGACGGTGGTGCGCGGAGATTACGACATCCAATGCTTCGACGATGAAATGGTCGAGCGCTACGGCCTGCGCGATCTTCGCTTGGGCGATCTCGTTGCCATCGTGGACGCCGACAACTCGTTCGGGCGCATCTATCGACAGGGATCGATCACGATCGGCGCGGTCGTTCACGGTCGCTCGTTCGTCGCCGGGCACGGCCCCGGCGTGACGACGCTGCTGACCTCGCGCAGCGGAGCGATTGAGGTCGCCGTCGACGCCGACGCCAATCTCGCGACGATTTTCCCGAAGATGGGCGCGGCGTAAGCTCGCTCACAGTATTTTCGCGGCTGCCGGAGTAGTATCGATTCATGACACAGGCGAGACAAAACCTCACGATCCGCGACGCACGTTCCGGACGGGCGATCGCGGAAGCGCGTGTGGATCAATACCAAAAGGTCGAGGGCAACTGGTACGTCGATCCGGCCGCGGTGGAGCGACGCGTTCTGAAGACCACCGCGCACGAGTACCACTGCCCCTACAAGGGCCGATGCTTTTACGTCGACTTCGAAGATGGCAACGATCGCACCGAACGAGTGGCCTGGATTTACGACGATCCAAAGCCCGGCTGGGAGCATATCAAGGGGCAGTACGGCTTTTACGCCGGTGAGACCGCCGCCAAATTCGGCAAGACCCGAGACGAGCTGCTATAAAATGCCGGTCGGTCCCATCGCTTCGAGGCGACGCTTGAGATCGGCGAGGAAGCCGCTCGCAACGTAGCCGTCGACGACGCGATGGTCGAGCGAGAGGCAGACGTTCATCATCGACCGGATCGCGATCGCATCGTCGGCGGTGACCACCGGGCGCTTGACCATCGCTTCCATCGTGACGATGCCCGCTTGCCCGCCATTGATAATCGGCGCCGAGGCGATGCTGCCGTTGGAACCGTTGTTGTTGACGGTAAACGTGCCGCCGGCGAGATCGTCAACACCGAGTTTATTTTTCCGAGCCTTCTCGATGAGCTGCGCCGATGCAACCGCGAGCCCTTTGATGGAGAGTTGGTCGGCGTGCTTCACGACCGGAACCACCAGGTTCGTGGGAAGGCCGATCGCAATGCCGATGTTCACGTCCTTATTGACGTAGATGCCCTCGTCGGTGAAGCGTGCGTTCATCAACGGGAACGCGGCGAGCGATTCGACGACCGCGCGAATGAAGAACGGGAGCATCGTGAGCTTGAGCCCGCCGGTCTCGTGGTCGAACTTATCTTTCTCGCGCTGGCGCCATTTCCAGAGATTGGTGACGTCGACTTCGACCATCGACCACGCGTGCGGTGCGGTGTGCTTGCTCTCCACCATACGCTGCGCGATGATGCGCCGAGCTTGGTTGAGCGGAATCGTCGTTCCGGGGATCGGCTCGCCGTAGGTCGAGGTGCCGCTCGCCGGCGGTTTTGCCTGCGTCGGCGGCATCGTGGGTGCGCCGGTCGCTCCGAAATTCGTGCCGACTGCAATCGCTTGTCCGACCGCTGCCGCGGGGCCCATTTGGGCCGCGGTGAGAACGTCGTGCGCGGTGACGCGTCCGTTCGTTCCGCTGCCCTGTAACGCGCGAATATCGATGCGGTGCTCGCGTGCGAGTTTTCGCACCGCAGGTGACGCGAGGCGCAATGCCGCCTCGAGTCCGGCGATATCGAGCTCCGCCGGCCGCGCGGGCGCCGGTGCGTGGGCCGCTGCCGCAGGTGCGTGCGCGGTGCTTCCGTTACTCGGTTTCGCAGGCGCCGACGCCGCGTCGGCGACTTGCTGCGTCGGCTCGGTTCCGTGCGCGTTGCTCTGGGTCGCGGCACC
>JAJXXM010000109.1 GCA_021781095.1 bacterium | reverse complement strand
CCGGAGACGCAGGCCTTTGCCGGGCTCCACATCGAAGGGAGAGGCCTGGGGCATGGAGTCGGTCTCTGTCAATGGGGCGCGCGAGGTTACGCTCTCGCCGGAGGCTCCGCGCAAGAGATCTTGAGCTTCTATTTCGTCGGAACCAGCATCGGACGAATCTGAGAACGAGGGTATGACGGACGGAAAAGACCGCGTAGCGGTGACCAAAGGCGACGAAGCGGATGCCGCCAACAAACGATACGGTCTACGCTTGCGGAAATTTATCGATATCGTCGTTGAGGATCCGTTCTCGGCGATGCTCTTTCGTGGAGCGATCGCTGATATTTCGCCGACCGGCATGCGTGCGATGGTCGACCAGTACCTTCCGGTCGGCTCCAAATACACGATTACGATGAAGCGGAATCCTTTTCTCCGGATGCGCGGCCAAGTACGCTGGATCCGCCCGTCGGCGAACGAAACTTTTCAGATCGGCGTCCAATTCATAGAGGTCGCACCGGAGGACGCAAAAAGATTATCGACCTTCATCGAGATCGAGCAGCAACGACTGACGAACGGCTAACCGCCGCCTACGATTTCGCGCTCCCGCGCGAATCGATTGCCCAGCACCCGGCGCTCGAACGCGACGAAAGCCGGCTCTTCGTCGTTTCTCGCGACGGCGATCGCCAACACCGATTCTTTCGCGAACTCGACGAAGTGTTACGTCCCGACGATCTCCTCGTGCTCAACGAAACGGCGGTGATTCACGCGCGGCTCGTCGGTCGGCTCGCCGGTGGTGGGCGCGCCGAGTTGCTGCTGTTGCACCCCGTCGGTTCGCTGCGCTACGACGGCGCGGCGCGCCGCTGGCTCGCGCTCGCCCGCCCGGGGCGCCGGATACGCGTCGGTTCGAAGATCGACTTCGGTGAGGAAGGAGAAGCGGTCGTTCGTGCGACGCACGAGGATGGTCGGCGCGAGATCGAATTTTTCTTTCGCGATGCGTTTGAAGCGACGATCGAACGGATCGGGCGCCTCCCGCTGCCGCCGTACATTCATAACGACGATGAAGAATCGCAGCAGCGCTACCAGAGCGTCTTCGCTCGCGTGCCGGGAAGCGTTGCGGCACCGACGGCATCGTTGCATTTCTCTCCCGAATTGCTCGCACGGATCGCCGAGCGCGGTATCGAGCGCTGCTCGATCGTGCTGGACATCGGATTGGGAACCTTTCGCCCCATCTCTACCGAGCGCGTCGACGAGCATACGATGCACGAAGAGCGGTACGAGATTCCCGCAGCGAGCGTCGACGCGATTGAGGCGGCGAAACGCGCGGGAAGGCGGATCGTCGCCGTCGGCACCACCGTGTTACGCGCCCTCGAAGGCTGCGCGCTCGATCGCGGCGGCTTGGTCGCGGGCGAAGGCGCGACCGCGTGTTTCATCACCCCGGGTTTCGAATTCCGCGTCGTCGATGCGCTCGTTACCAACTTTCACTTGCCGCGCTCCTCACTCTTCGTCCTCGTCAGCGCGTTTTGCGGGCGCGAGCGCATGCTCGATGCATATCGCGAAGCGGTGGAACGCTCGTATCGGTTCTTTTCGTTCGGCGACGCCATGTTTTTGGAGCGCGCGCGGCCATGAAATACGTCGGCTTCGACGCTCCGGGCGAACCGTCGGTGCTCCGCCTCCTCGATGCGCCAGCGCCGCTTCCGGGAGCGGGTGAGATCCAGATCGCGGTCGAGGCTGCGGGGGTGAGCCGTGCCGACGCGCTCGGCCGGCGCGGCCTCTATCCGGCACCGCCGGGGCATAGCCCGATCCTCGGCCTGGAGGTTGCGGGGAGCGTCGCCGCGCTCGGCCCGGGAGTCGAGCGCTGGCGCATCGGCGACCGGGTCTGCGCGCTCTGCAACGGCGGAGGCTATGCCGAACGCGTCGTCGTGCCCGAGGGCAGCGCGCTCCCTCTTCCCGAGAACTGGAGTGTCGTCGAGGGAGCGACGCTTCCCGAGAATGCGTTCACGGCCTACGATAATCTCGTGAATCGCGCCGCGATGGAGCCGGGCGACACGCTGTTGATTCACGGCGGTACGAGCGGGCTGGGCACGATGGCGATCGGCCTCGCGCGCGCGTTGGGCGCTCGCGTCTTCGTGACCGCGGGGAGCGACCGCAAGTGCGCGAAAGCGATTCAGCTCGGGGCGCACCGGGCGATCGATTATCGGACGACGGATTTCGTCGCTTCGGCGCTCGCGTATACCAACGGACGCGGCGTCGATATTATTCTCGATCTCGTCGGCGGCGACTACGTCGCTCGCGATCTGGAGGCGCTCGCCACTGAAGGGCGCGTCGTCGTACTTTCGACGATGCGCGGTAGCGAGGTGCGGCTCGATCTCACGGCTCTCCTACGCAAGCGAGCCCGCATCATCGGTTCCTCGTTGCGCGGGCGCAGCAACGCCGAGAAGGCGCAGATTGCCGACGATCTCCAACAGGCGATCTGGCCGCTCCTCGCCGCGCGTCGACCGATCGCACCGGTCGTCGACTCGGTCTTTCCGTTCGCGCAGGCGCAGAAAGCGCACGAACGGTTGGAATCCTCCGAACATATCGGAAAGATTGTTTTAATACCCGTCTGACGAAGGCACGTTCAGACACCGTCCAAGTATAGAAAGGTCACTCGCATGCACGTATACACACCTAAAAAATGGGAACTCTCCGGGCTCACCGGCATCTCGGACGACACCTTGAACATTCATTTCGGTCTCTACGAGGGCTACGTGAAAAACACGAACCTTCTCAACGAGCACCTCGCGACGATCCGCAGCGCCGGGAAAAACGTCGGGGCGGATCCCGCTTACGCCGAGCTCGTTCGTCGACTGGGATTCGAATATAACGGCATGCGTTTGCACGAATATTACTTCGACAATATGACGAAGGGCTCGACCGATCTCACGGGTGGGAAGCTTTACAACCTGTTGGGCGAGAGCTTCGGCGGGTTCGAGGCATGGAAAAAGGATTTCGCGGCCGTCGGCGGCATGCGCGGTATCGGCTGGGCGATTGCCTACTACGACCCCCATGCTAAAGCGGTGAGCAACCATTGGATCGCCGAGCACGAAATCGGCAACCCCGCCGGCTTCGTTCCGCTCGTCGTCATGGACGTCTGGGAACATGCGTTCATTCGCGACTACAAGCCGTCCGAGCGCGGGAAGTATATCGAATCGTTCTTTGCAAACCTCAATTGGAAGGCGTGCGAGGCGCGGCTTCCGTAGAGGGAAAATAGGCGCGCGCGCGTTCGGGAATACCGACTCGCGCGCGCGCGTTCGTATAAAAGACCAATCCGGGGGCGCCGTCGCGCGGCTTCCGAACGTGCTTGCGACGTGTGTACTCCACGTCGACTTTCGCGCTCGCGCTCGCGTTGGAGAAGAGGGCGGCGCAATCGGCGGCGACGTCGATCGCCGCGTCGTCCTCGGAGATCTCCGCGTCGCACTGCAACACGACGTGCGCGCCGGGAACGTTCTTGGTATGAAACCAGCGGTCGTCGGGACGCGCGATCCGAAACGTGAGATCGGCGTTCTGTTCGGGCGACCTTCCGATGAGCACGCGCACGCCGGGGCGCACCTGGAGCTCCCGAGGTGGGATGCGTTTGGGGGCTTTCGCCGGTCGCGTTCGCACCCGGCCCGCGCGCGGTTCGAAGGCGCCGACAAAGGAGCGTTCCACCTCGGCGAGCAGCTCGGGTTCGACCCGCGATGCCTCCCATTGCAAGAGGCGCGCGCTCTCGATACGCGATGTTAAACGTGCGAGCGCGGGTTCGAGCCGTTCGGCGCGGAGCCCGAGCGTACGATAGCGCTCGAAATAGCCGCGAGCCTCCTCTTTGAGCGCCTCATGCATCTCGCTCGGGCGTTCGTGGAGTTCGGCATAGATCGCCGCACCGGCATCGCGCAACGCCTCGCGCTCGGTGATCTCGTCGAGCCGGGCACGAATCTGCGCGGCGTCGCGTTCGTCGGCGGCGAGCCGCTTCCCGATGCGGGCGACGAGCCGGTCGCGACGGGTGGTAACCGATTGGGTGACGTGTTGTGCGTTCGGCCGCGCCTGCATTTCGGCGAAGAGTGCGAGCAGCGATGCTTCGCGGCTTTCGATCGCCTCGGGCATGGGAAGCGGCACGAGGTGTGCCTGAAGTACACGGCCGCTCTCGTCGCGGTAGACGTAGAGCTCCGTCAGCCGTTCGATCGACGTTTCGATCTCCGCGACGACGCGCTCGGCATCGCTGCCGTACGCCCGAGCGATCGTTCGCGGAATGCGCAGGCGTTCGTCGAGCGGGGGCGGTTCGTAGGGAGCGCCCTCGATCGCCGTCCGCCGAGCGTTCGCAGTTGCATCGAAACGCTGGAGCGCGGAAACGATGCGGGCTTCCTCGTTGAGAAGAAGAGCGTTTCCGAAGCGTGGGACGAGTTCGAGGATGAGGTCGTGGTAGCGCGCCACACCGAAGCGGGAGCGGGTTCCCATGCGCAGACGGAGCAGACGATCGTTCCGTCGCGACGAGATATCGAGCACGCGCGTGCCAACGAGGCGGTCGCGCAGCACGCGCGCGAAGCCCGGCCGCTCCTCGAGCGGCAGCGCCGGGACGAACGCGACGGTCGGCGTTGGATCGAAGCATGCGGCGGCGAGGAGCCGCTCGCCACCGCCGCCTTCGAAGCGCAGGACGAGACGGCGGTCGAAGCTCTCCGACGCCGCGCTGCAGCGAGCGCCGCGCAGCGCGCCGAGGAGTTCGAGCGCGCATCGACGCAGAAGCAGCCAATCCGTGAACACGCGCACCTTCGTTCCGCTTCCATCCTCGGCGACCCGCCTTTGGGGAGCGGCGCTGCTGGCGGGCGTGCTCCTGAGCGGCTGCGGCGGCGCGGCGGGGCCGGTCGGCTGGCACCGGGGCCCAGCGGGCTCCTGGATCTCCCCCGCGCACCCGGGCGAGCGGCTCTCGGTCGCCCAGATGCCCTTCCAGGGCGCTCCCTCCGATCTCGCCACGCATATCCTCGAGGGCATCGTTCTCGCACCAGGAGGCGGCAGGATGAGCGGAACGCACGCGCTCGCGGAGTGCCCGGGCGCCGCCGGCGAGATCGATTTCGTCACCAAACGTCCGCCGGGAAAGATCGTGGTCTTCTTTTCGATTCGAAATTCCACGGCGTACGAGATCCGTTGGAACGGCTCGGCGAGCGACGTGCTCCCGCCCGAGGTGCTCCAATTCGCGCAACATCGGCTCTGCCGCATCGTTTGATGCCCTTCGTGCGACGAGGAGCTTTCGGCGTGCTTGGCGTATGAAGCAAAGAACGTCGGTGGGAGGGCGTGCGATTATCGGCCCGGGCTTACTCTTTGTTATTTCAGGTCCCTCGGGCGCAGGGAAAGACACCTTGGTCGATGCTCTTCGCGCACGAATGCCGATGCTTCGCTACTCGGTCTCTGCGACGACGAGAGAACCGCGCCCGGGCGAGCGGGACGGCGAGCACTATTTCTTCATTTCGCGCGCGGAGTTCGAAGCGCGCCTCGCCGCCGGGGGCTTCCTCGAATGGCGAGAGTATAACGGCAATGCGTACGGAACGCCGCGTTCCTACATCGAGGGAACGCTTCGCGAAGGTTTCGACGTGGTCATGAAACCGGAAGTCAATGGGGCGATGGCTATCGTGCGCGCCTTCCCCGAGGCCGTCTCGATCTTCATCCTGCCCGATAAATTCTCGAACTTGCGCCGACGATTGTTGGAGCGGCGAACCGAGAGCAACGAAGAGATCGCGCGACGCCTGGCGATCGCGCACGAAGAGATCAGGTACATTCGAAGCTTCGACTACCTGGTGGTCAATCAAGAACAACGCTCGGAGGAAGCCGTCGACGACCTCGCCGCGATCTTCCGAGCCGAACGCATGCGGATTCACCGCTTTCCCGACGACTCGCTCGCGAGCGTAACCCAATCGTAATCACCCTCGTTTAGAACGGACCGGAAAACAATGAGCAAACGTATATTCGGCGACCTCGACGGCCTCATGGAGCACGCGGATTCAAAATTCACGCTGGTGAACATCGCCATGATGCGCGCCCGCCAACTTAATAACTGGATACGAATGGAAGAGACCCCGCCGATGGAACGCCGCGAATATTTCGCCAGCGAGCCGCTGGTCGATCGCGATGCGGCGAACCGCAACAAGCCCGTCTCGATCGCGCTCGACGAAATCGCCGCGGGAAAGATCGAGTACACGCGCACGCGCGAAGGCATTAAATAGTCGATTATGTGCGGGATCGTCGGGTACGTCGGGCCAAAAAATGCAGTCCCATTCCTTCTCGACGCGCTCTCGCGCTTAGAGTACCGCGGTTACGATAGCGCCGGGGTCGCCGCAATCGACGATAGCGGTCGCCTCGTCGGCTCGAAAGCGGAAGGGAAACTGGCGCGCCTTTCGGAGCGACTTCAGAGCGACGCGCACGTCGCCGGACGGATCGGTCTGGGACATACGCGCTGGGCGACGCACGGTCGTCCCTCCGACGCCAACGCACATCCGCACCTCGATTGTAGCGGCCGGATCGCGGTGGTCCATAACGGCATCATCGAGAATTACGCGACGCTACGCGCCGGATTGATCGAACGCGGACATCATTTCGCCAGCGAGACCGACACCGAGGTTCTGGCGCACCTCATCGAGCAGCATTACGACGGCGATCTCGCCGGGGCGGTACGGCGCACCCTTCGCGAAGTCGTCGGCGCCTATGCGCTGGGGGTGATGAG
>JAJXXM010000401.1 GCA_021781095.1 bacterium | reverse complement strand
CGTGATCGCATTGCCGACGTGGCTTCCGAACGGATCGTCGCTCTGGGTACTCGATCGCGATAACCTGCGCTCGCTCTACCTACGGAGCGTCGATGGAAGCTTGCGGCGCATAACCGGCGATTACAACCTCGGAAGCGAGTACGCAACCAACGGGCTCGTTGCGGCCGGCAAACGGGGACTCCACGCGTGGGTTTACGCCGACTATCCGACGCGTCGCAATCGCGCATTGCTGAAGGTCGATCTCCGGAACGGCGCGCTGAAAGACCTTACCGAAGCGCGCGGCGTGCATCGCATTGCCTTCGCACCGGCGACCCACGCGTACGTCGACACCTACTCCTCGATGAATCGCGTACCCGAGGTAACGCTCCATCTCCCCTCGCAGGCTCCGCAGGTCCTTGCGGCGGCCGATGCCTCCTTGCAGTCGATGCTCTTGCCGGTGAAACGCTTCGAGGTCCCATCGAAGTACGGGCCGCTCGATGCCTGGATGATTCGCCCGCCGCATTTCGATCCGCACCGGAAGTATCCGGTCGTCGTGTACGTGTACGGCGGCCCGGCCGCGCCGACCACGACCGATAGTTTCGGTTATACGATGGAATTGATGCACGATCTCTTAGCGCAGGAAGGAATCATCGTGTTCTCGATCGATGGACCGGCCTCGCAGATCGATAACGACCGACACGTTCGGCTGCTTCTGCATAATTTCGGCCCGGGCTCGTTATTGGGGCAGCGAATCGGTGCGCGCTATCTCGCATCGCTTCCGTACGTCGATGCGAAACGGATCGGCATTTGGGGCTGGAGTTTCGGCGGTTACGAGACGATCTACGCGCTCGAACACTCCAAGCGCTTCGTCGCCGGGCTCGCGGTCGCACCGGTAACCGACTGGCATCTCTACGACACGATTTATACCGAGCGCTATATGGGGCTGCCGCAGAAGCATCCTCACGCCTACGATCGCAGTTCGAACCTGCTCGACGCGGCGCATCTCAACGGTCCGTTGCAGATCATGCACGGGACGAGCGACGACAACGTTCATATGGCAAACACGGTCGCCTTCTTGCAGAAGACGATTTTGGCGGGGCTCACCGACGTGAACGTCATGCTCTTTCCGCGGAAAACGCATTCGATCGCGGGCTTGATGCAGCGGCGTACGCTCTGGGAGCGGATGCTGATCTACTGGCGCTCGGTGCTCCACCCGTAGGGGCGGTTCCCCGCGTCGGCCGCCGAATTTTGTCGGCCGACGCGGGATCATCCTCGAACGCTCGTTCCGATCCATGGGTCGATCGCCCGGCAGGGCCGGGATGACGGCGTCGAGGCCTCATGGACGTATGATAGCTGCAGGATACTTCACGTGCGCGTGAACGACCGGTACGTTATACTCACGGCGTCATGGCAAAAGGAAGCATTTCGAAATACTCTCCCGACCCGCGCGTGGCCACGGTAGCGACGCTCATGGGCGATCCGGGGCGCGCGTCGATTCTCGCGGCACTCTTGGGCGGCCTCGAACTCTCTGCCGGCGAGCTCGCCGAGCATGCACGGCTCGCGCCCAATGCCGCGAGTGCCCATCTATCGAAGCTTGTTCTTGGAGGCCTCCTTCACGTACGCTCCCAGGGACGCAGACGTTATTTTTGCCTGGCGGGGCCGGAGGTCGCGCGGGCGATGGAGGCGCTCTCGGTGGTGGCCCCTCCGACGCGGATCGTGGCGCTCGCGCAAGCGCAACGTGCCGACGAACTTCGCCACGCCCGCACGTGCTACGACCATCTTGCAGGATGGCTCGGCGTCGCCATTACCGATTCGCTGGTGCTGCGTGGCGAACTGCTCCCGATCGAACCCGACGAGTATGAGGTGACCGCAAGAGGCGGCTCTCTCTTCGATTCGCTCGCGATCGACATCGATCGTTTGCGCCGGATACGGCGACGGTCCGCGCGACAATGTCTCGACTGGAGCGAGCGCCGGCCGCACCTTGCCGGGGCTCTCGGCGCCGATCTCTGTCGGCGGTTTTTGGAATACGGCTGGGTCGAGCGAACGCCTGTGGGGCGAGCGGTCCGCGTGACGGAGCCTGGTAGAGATTGGCTCCTGGAACGTTTGGGGATCGAGGTTGCGGCGCCGTCGATTTCCTAATCGTTTCATGCGCGCGTGAAACGAACGTCATCTACGCTGGTCGCGATGAATGAATTAAATCCGGCAACGGCAGTGACCGCGATCGACCCCTATCCGTATTACGAACGCCTCGTTGCCGAGCGACCCTTCCACTTCGATCGCTCGATTGGTGCTTGGGTCGCTGCAAGCGGACAAGCGGTCGAAGCCGTTCTCGATGATACGCGAATGACGGTCCGCCCGGCCGACGCACCCACGAGAACGATTCTCAAACACGTTGCGCGGAACACCGATGGAGCGGAACACAGCCGCCTTCGGGGGATGTTGCTCTCCGCCACCGAGAAGATGAGGGGGCGCGATCCGAACGGAATGCTCGATCGATGTACTGCCGTACTCGCCGGGCGAAGAGAGATTTCCGATGCTCGTAGCGCCGCTCGCGTTGCATCGGAACTCCCGACCCTCGCCGTTGCGTCTCTTTTCGAAATCGACGACGAAGATTGCTTATCGCTCGTTGCCCCGGTTGTCGCACTCGTTCGATCCCTCGCAACCGATGCAAGCGCGGACGATGTAGCCTGCGGCAACGAGGCGATGTCGATATTACAATCATTCATACCATCGAAGTATCTATCCGATGAAATATCTTATGAAACGTCCGCCGCAAATATTTTATCGCTTTTCGTTCAAAGCGGCGATGCAACGTATGGATTGGTTGTCAATTCTTTGCGCATTTTGGCCGGCAGGAATCATTTCATTGATTATGTTGTAAACGATCCGGACTTTCGCACGAATTTTTTGTGTGAAGTTGCGCGTTTCGAATCGCCGGTCCAAAATACGCGACGCTACGTTGCTGAAACATCAGAAGTTTTCGGGCACTCCGTGTGTCCCGGCGATGAAATCGTCGTGTTGCTTGCGGCGGCCAATCGTGACCCGGATCGTTACGGCCGTCCGCACGTCTTCGAGCCGAGTCGCGGAAAACGCGTACACTACTCCTTCGGGCGCGGGGTGCATGCATGTCTGGGTGCCGAGTTCGCCGTAGCCGTCGCAGCTCGGGGATTGCTGCAAATTCTCGCTGCGGGAATCGATATTTCGGAGTTTGCCGAGGCTCCTTTTCGGAACTCGAAGAATTTGCGTATCGTCGAACTTCCGTGATAGCAAAGATATCGAGAAAAATGAAAAAAATCGGGCTCGTGGGAGGGCTTGGTTGGCTCTCAACGGTCGAGTATTATCGCGCAATTTGTGAACAAAGCGAACGGCGTCATCAAACGAGCGGCCTCGAAGGCCCATCTCCGATGCCGGAGATCGTGATTGAGTCGCTCGATTTGCGAACCGCGCTTGCGTGTCTCGGAACGCTCGGAGTGGAGAGCTCCTGGGAAAAATTCGATGACTACCATCGGCGGGCGTTGCTACGCCTGCAGGACACCGGCGCAGAGATTGCGGCGATCGCCAGCAATACGCCGCATTATCGGTACGCTTCGATCACTTCCGGGGTCGATATCCCGGTGGTCGATATCAACGCCGCCATCGCCGCCTACTGCCTCGGCGCGCAGATCGACGCTGTGGTGATTCTCGGAACCGAGTTAACGATGCGATCGCGTCGCTTGGCCGACGCGCTCGCGAAATGCGAGATGGCTTCGTTCAGCCCGGAAGGGAGCGCGGCCGCCTCTCTTGCAGCGATCATCGCCGAACTGCAGCACGGAAACGGTGCGGGCTCGGCGAGTGCGGTCGAGCGACTCGGGAAATCGCTGCTCGCAGGAAGGGGTGCTCTCCGCCCGGCGATCTGTCTTGCCTGTACCGAGCTGCCGTTAGCCTTTCCTGAATTCAGCCGTGCCGGTTCGTTTGAATGGAACGGCGTGAGGTACATCAACTCTGCCGCCGTTCACGCAGAAGCACTCTTCGCTGCCGCGGACGCTCGATCGTCGTGAAGGGCCGACGGAGCGATCTTCATCGTCGGTTCCTCGTGGATTCCCCGCCGGTACGTACGCTACAAGAATGATGAATAGATTTGAGTATCGTTTCGTGACGGTCAACGAAGGGCGCGACGAGGTACTCGATACGGCAGGTGTCGAGGGCTGGGAAGCGGTCGGCGTGACGCCGGGCGAGCGAGGACTCGTGGTGTTGCTCAAACGTGTCCTGGAACCCGAGCAGGGTGACCTCGATCCGGAGGATGGGGAAGGAGAGGATCGATCGACGGAAGAGCATCATGCTCGCTGCCGTTGCGGGGGGCGCAAGCATCTCGACGTCGTCAACGTCCACGTGCATGGCGGATGCCGACACCGGCACGGGGGAGGGAAGTAAAAAAAGGCATCGTCGAGATCGACGATGCCTTTGGGGCTCCAGCCCCGAGGTAGATGAGTATAATGACGTGGGTCGGTTAGCGAACCGGCGGTTTGTGGCCCTTCTTGGCAGCGGCTTTCTTAGCAGCGGCTTTCTTGGCCATCGGCTTCTTAGCGGTGGCTTTCTTTGCCATCGGCTTCTTGGCGGCGGCTTTCTTAGCCATCGTCTTCTTAGCAGCGGCTTTCTTGGCCGTTGCCTTCGTCGCGGTCTTGGTCGTCGAGGCGGCCATGGCCGTGCCGGTGGCAAGGAAGGACGCCGCGATCAGTGCAGCGAGGAGTTTGCGCATTCTTTCACCCCCTTTGTGCGAAAATTCGTCTCTTAACGTGCCTTAACAACGTTTGAGAAGGGCGGTTAGTTCGCAAAGGCGAGCTAGCGCCCCTTCCCGACCAGGTTGCGCGAAATGACCAAGCGCTGGATCTGCTGGGTCCCTTCGTAGATCTGGGTAATCTTGGCGTCGCGCATCATTCGTTCGACCGGGTACTCCGCTGAGTACCCGAAGCCGCCGAGGACCTGGACCGCGTCGGTGGTCACCGACATCGCGACATCCCCACATTTGAGCTTCGCCATCGAGGCCCAGAGCGAGACGTCGGGAGCGCCCTCGTCGCATTTACGGGCCGATTCGTAGAGCATGAGCCGGGCCGCTTCGACCTCGGTCTTCATATCGGCGAGCATGAACCCGATGCCCTGATGCTGGCCGATCGGCTTGCCGAAGGCAACGCGATCGCGGGCGTACTGGGTGGCGTACTCGAGCGCGCCGGCGGCGATGCCCAGCGCCTGCGCGGCGATGCCGGGGCGCGACTTATCGAGCACCTTCATCGCGATCTTGAAGCCCTCGCCTTCTTCGCCGAGGCGATTGGCGGCGGGGACGCGGCACTCGTTAAAGATCAGTTCGACGGTCGGCGAGCCCTTAATTCCCATCTTGCGCTCTTTCTTGCCGACGGAGAAGCCCGGCGTTCCCTTTTCGACGACGAACGCGCTGACACCGCGGCTACCCGCTTCGGGATCGGTGACGGCGAAGACGCAGACGACGTCGGCGACGCTCCCGTTCGTAATCCAAATCTTCTGGCCGTCGAGCACGTAGGAGTCGCCGTCGCGGCGAGCGCGCGTGCGCATCGAGCCGAGGGCGTCCGAACCGCTGCTCGCCTCGGTCAGGGCGTAGGCGGCGAGATGCTCTCCGGAGGCGATCTTCGGCAGGAAGCGTCGCTTCTGTTCGTCGTTGCCGCCGATCATGATCGGTAGCATGCCGAGCTCCTGTACGGCGACGATCAGCGAACTCGACGCGCACGCCTTCGCGATCTCTTCGACGACTTTGACGTAGGTGACGAAGCTGCCGCCGAGACCGCCGTATTCGGTGGGAATCGGAATGCCGAGAAGATCGTTCTGCGCGAAGAGACGTCGGATATCTTCGGGGAATTCCTCGCTCTCATCGATCGCCGCCGCGCGCGGCGCGACTTTCTCGGAGACTAAATCGCGCACCATCTCGATGATCATCGCTTCTTCGTCGTGCGCTTGCGCGGCTACTGACATTCTGAACTCCTCTTCAATAACGAGAGACCGGGTAGTGGAACCTCGCCGATAGCTTCGGGGGCGACCAGGGTTTTGCTCCCGCGACCGCCTATCTGCGCCGGTATGGATAAAGTGTACCCATCGGCGGCCGCGGCCGTCGCCGACATTCCCAGCGGGGCCTCGTTGGCCGTCGGGGGCTTCGGCCTCAACGGCATCCCGCACAACCTCATCCAGGCGCTGCTCGCCCAAGGCGCGAGCGATCTCGTCACCGTCTCGAATAACTGCGGGGTCGACGGCTGGGGGCTCGGCGTCCTCCTCGACAACAAACGCATCGCCCGCACGACGGGCTCCTATGTCGGCGAGAATAAAGAATTCGAACGGCAGTACCTCTCGGGCGAACTCGAGGTCGAGCTCGTGCCGCAGGGCACCCTCGCCGAACGCCTCCGCGCCGGGGGGTGCGGCATTCCGGCCTTTTACACGCCGGCCGGGGTGGGGACTCCGGTCGCCGCAGGCGGCCTTCCCTGGCGCCACAATCCCGACGGCAGCGTCGCAAAAGCTTCGCCCGCGAAAGAGACGCGCCGCTTTGGCGACCGCGACTACGTGCTCGAAGAGGCGATCCGCTGCGACTACGCACTCGTGCGCGCGAGCATCGGCGACCGCGAGGGGAATCTCTATTTTTCGAAGGCAACGCGCAACTTCAACCCCCTCTGCGCGATGGCCGGGCGCATCACCATCGCCGAGGTGGAACGCCTCGTCGAGCCCGGCGAGATCGAACC